>CP064984.1:1500000-1765000 GCA_016699615.1 Sphingobacteriales bacterium
AGTTTCTATTGTGTTTTTACCACTACTAATTTTTCTTATGTCATTGTTAGGGTTAGGATTCGGACTAATTTTTAGTTCATTAACAACTAAATATAAAGATTTAAAATTTTTAATACAATTTGGAGTTCAACTATTAATGTATGCTACTCCAGTAATCTATCCTTTGAGTAGTATACCTGATAAGTATAAATTCTATTTTAAACTAAATCCTATTACATATATCATAGAAGCTTTTAAATATAGTTTCTTTGGTACAGGACAAACTAATGTTGGAGGGTTGATATATAGTAGTGTAATAATTATATTTATTTTATTTCTTGGTATACTAATATTTAACAAAACAGAGAAAAGTTTTATGGATACAATTTAGTATCTTTGAAAGTAATTAATATGGGTGAGATAGTATTGAAAGTAGAAAATATAAGTAAATTGTACCGATTGGGTGAGGTAGGGACAGGTACAATATCACATGATTTAAATAGATGGTGGGCAAAGGTTAGAGGTAAAGAGGATCCATATGCAATTGTAGGACAAACTAATGACAGAAGTACAAAAGCAGAATCAGACTATGTTTGGTCCTTGAAAGATATTAACTTTGAAGTTGAAAGAGGAGAAGTATTAGGTATAATTGGAAAAAATGGAGCGGGTAAATCTACATTATTAAAAATAATTTCTCAAATTACATCACCAACAACAGGATATATAAAAGCAAAAGGTAGAATAGCATCACTATTAGAAGTAGGAACAGGCATGCATCCAGAAATGACAGCACGAGAGAATATATATCTGAATGGGGCAATTCTTGGAATGAGAAAAAGAGAAATTAATGCAAAATTTGATGAGATAGTTGATTTTTCAGGGTGTGCAATGTATGTGGATACACCTGTAAAAAGATTTAGTTCAGGAATGCGAGTAAGATTGGGATTCGCAGTAGCTGCATATTTAGAGCCTGAGATATTAATAGTAGACGAAGTATTAGCTGTAGGAGATGTTGAATTCCAAAAGAAAGCAATTGGGAAAATACAAGATATATCAAAAGGAGATGGTAGAACGGTGCTTTTTGTAAGTCATAATATGGCTGCAGTACAAAATTTATGTAAAAAAGGCATTTTATTAGAAAATGGAAGAATAAATTCAATTGGTGATATAACAACAATCGTCAATAAATATCTTAAATTAAATATAAGTGAAACAAACGAAGATATTGTTGATTTAGGGAATGCTAAAAGGAGTAATGGTAAAGGAAAAATAATTAAAAAGATATGGATTGAAAATAGTCATGGAGAAACTACAAAGAATATTTTTATGGGTGAAAAATTTTCGATTAAATTTAATTTTGAATCTAAAGAGCCTATAATGAATGCACTTTTTGGTTTTGGTATTGAAAATAGTCAAGGAGATAGAATAACCTCATTGAATAATGAAATATCTGGTGATTTAATACCTACACAGATAGAGTCAGGTACTGCAATATTAACAATAAAAGACCCAACTTTTTTAGAAGGAACGCACTATGTCTGAATATCAATAGTTGCAAATCAAGTAGAATGGATTGATTATATTGAACAAGCAATTTCTTTTGAAATTATATCAAAGGATGTTTATAACTCTGGAAAATTAATAAATAGTAACCAAGGAAAAATTTTCATACATGGAAATATTGAGATTCTTTCAAAATCTATTTAGAAGAAATAGAGCAGATATTAAAATTGGAATAAATACTAAGATTTCTAAGAAGTCAAAGATTGAAACATTATTTGGAGGAAAAATTACTATTGGTAATAATTGTCAGATAGAAGATTTTAGTATGTTGTTAACTTATGGTGGAAATATTGAGATTGGAGATGAGTGTTCTGTTAATCCTTTCTGTGTTCTTTATGGTCACGGAGGTCTAAAGGTTGGAAATAAAGTTCGAATTGCTACACACACAGTTATAATTCCCGCAAATCACGTTTTTGATAATATTACAATTCCTATAATGAATCAACCAGAAACAAGAAAAGGAATAGTAATAGGTAATGATGTTTGGATTGGGAATGGTGCAAGAATTTTAGATGGTGTAGTATTGGGAAGTGGTGTAGTTGTAGGTGCAGGAAGTGTAGTTACCCAAAGTTTTCCTGATAATGTAGTTATTGCTGGTGTTCCAGCAAAAATAATAAAACACAGAAAATAATATTTATGACAACAACTCAAGCTCCTATTCCTACATTTAATATTATTCAAAAAATAAGATTATTAAGTTTAGGGATTAATAAATGGCAAATACCTACATATACAACTAATTATGAATTATTCAAGCTATATGAGCTAGCTAAATCATTACCCAAAGAAGCAATAGCATTAGAAGTTGGATCATATATTGGGGCAAGTTCATTAATGATTGCTAAAGGACTAAAAGATAAATCAAAATTATTTTGTGTAGATACATGGAATAATGATGCTATGACTGAAGGGAATTGGGATTCATATCAAGAATTTTCAAAGAATATCAAAACAGTTGAGGATAAAATAATTACAATAAGAAATACAAGTGAACAAGCAGGAATTGATTTTAATAAAAATATTGATTTCATATTTATAGATGGAGATCATTCATATGAAGGAGTAAAAAAAGATATTGATATTTGGTTTCCAAAGTTAAAATCAAAAGGAATAATAATAATGCATGATATAGGATGGGCAGAAGGTGTTAATAAAGTAATAAATGAAAACATTCACCCGAATTTATCAAAATTTGAAAAATTACCAAATATGTATTGGGGATGGAAAAAATAATTAAATTATCTGTAATTATTCCAACAAAAAACAGGTGTTATCTTTTAAAAGAAACACTTGATTCAATAGTAGCACAAACATTTAATAAAGATAATTTTGAAGTAATTATTGTAGACAATGGATCCACAGACAAAACTAAAACAATATCTTTTGAATACACCAATAAATTACAAATAAATTATATATATGAACCAAGACCTGGCCTGCACGAAGGAAGACATGCCGGATTGAGAGCATCACTATCAGATATATTAGTATATGCAGATGATGATATTGTTGCCTTTCCTGAATGGCTTGAAACTATCTATAATCTTTTTCAAAAAGACGAAAATATAGTACTTGTAGGAGGAAAAAATTTACCAAAGTTTGAGAGTAATCCACCATTTTGGATATTAGAAAATTGGAATTCCATAACCAAACATGGACAAGTTTTAGGTGATTTAAGCATCATAGATTTAGGTGAATTTGAAAAAGAAGTTTCACCTTTTTATATTTTTGGTTGTAATTTTAGTGTAAGAAAAAATATAGTACTAGATGCTGGTGGTTTTAATCCAGATGGAATGCCTTTCGAATTAATTAGATTTAGAGGTAATGGAGAAACTCATATTTCAAAATATGTTGAAGATAAATGTCTTAAAGCATATTATCATCCATTAGCATCTGTATATCATTGGGTATCAAACGATAGGATGACGGAAGAATATTTCTACAAAAGAAGATATATGCAAGGTATTTCTGATGCATATAGTATTTTAAGATACAATGTAACAAAAGAGTCAAAAAAGAATAAATATTTGCATAAATTTAAACTATACTTGAAAATACTTTTAGGATTAGAACAAATAAAAATACTAAATGAAATTAATAACAATTTAAAGACAACAGATTTTGACAAAAATTTAGTAAAATATTATAATAAAGGGTATAACTATCTTATAAACTGTTATGCATCTAATCAAGAAATCAGAAATTGGATTAATAAAAAGAAATATATTTAATATAAGAATATTTTAGTCACAGGTGGAGCAGGTTTTATAGGTAGTTCATTAATAGACTCGTTGCTATTAGATAAAGAAAATTATATTTTATCAATTGATAATTATGATGATTTTTATGATATTGCTATTAAAAAAAGTAACCAAAAAAATCACTTTGAAAATCCTAATTTTAGGTTTATTCAAACAGATATAAGAAAAATTAATGATATAAAATTAGATAAAGAGATTGATTGTATTATTCACTTAGCAGCCAAAGCAGGAGTAAGACCAAGCATTGAGGATGCACATGAATATTTTGATACTAATATCAATGGAACGCTGGCAATGTTAGAATTTGCAAAAAAAAATAAAATCCAACAATTCATCTTTGCCTCATCAAGCAGTGTGTATGGAATTAATCAAAATATTCCATGGTCAGAAAATGAGACAGATATGCTTCCAATTAGTCCATATGCTTCTTCTAAATTAGCAGCAGAAAAGATAGGATTTACATATAGTTACTTATATAATATCCGTTTTATTGCGCTACGTTTTTTTACTGTTTATGGACCAAAACAAAGACCAGATTTAGCAATTCAAAAATTCTTTAATAAAATATTAAATAATCAACCTATAGAGATGTATGGTAGTGGAAATACTTTTAGAGATTATACTTATATTGATGATATAATACAAGGAATTATTGGTGCAATAAATTATAATAGAACAATGTACGAAGTCATTAATCTAGGTAATAATACTACTATAAACTTAGAAGAATTAATTTATCAAATTGGAAAGGTAACTCAATTATCTCCAAAGATAATTCAAGCAGAATATCAGGTAGGAGATGTACCTAAAACTTATGCAAATATAGAAAAAGGGAAAAAAATACTAAATTACAATCCTAAAATTGAGATACATGAAGGACTAATGAAACAATATGAATGGATAAAAAAAATAAAAGATGTTACAAAAGATAATTCATAATAATACACAATTAGCCATTATAATAAAATCTAACTATCACAATGAAAGTATAGAATTTTTTACTAATGATAATGATTCCCAACAATTGGGCTATATGAATAGGCCAAAAGATTATGTAATCCCTCCTCACAGACACAATATTGTTTCGAGAGAGGTACACTTAACTCAAGAAGTACTATTTATTAAAAATGGAAAAGTACGTATAGATTTTTATGACAACGAACAAAATTACGTAATTAGTACAATTTTAGATAAAGGAGATGTAATATTATTGGCAGATGGTGGCCACGGATTCAAGATGATAGAACAGTCTGAAATTATTGAAGTTAAACAAGGACCATATTGTGGTGAAAATGATAAAATAAGATTTTCCTCAATAAAAGATTATGAAGTTAAGTATAAATAAATGACTAATTTTAACAATTACAGCAAATATTATGATCTGTTATATAAAGATAAAGACTATAAAACAGAGGTAGATTACATAATAAAAAAGGTAGACAAATTTCGACCTAATTCAAAAAACATTCTTGAATTAGGTTGTGGAAGTGGTTCACATGCTAAGTATCTTTGTGAGAGCAATTTTTCAGTTTTTGGAATTGAAAGGAGCTTAGAAATGGTAACCTTAGCTAAACAAAAAAAAATACCAAATTTTAACCCAAATCATGGCGATATCACAAATTTCAAATCGGATCAAGTATTTGATGTAGCTATATCCCTATTTCATGTTATTTCTTACCTAACACAGAATAATGATATAATTAAATGCATGAAAAATGTATTCAATCATCTTCAATCTAATGGTATTTTTATCTTTGATGTATGGTATGCACCAGCAGTCTACAATCAAAAACCTGAAACACGTGTAAAGCGTATTGAAAATGAAGAAATAAAGATTATTAGGATTGCAGAATCTATCCATGAAACAGAAAATAACTTAGTTGAGGTCAACTTTGAAGTTAATATAATAGATAAATCAACAAATATTACTAATACAATATTTGAGAAACATCCAATGCGATATTACTCAATTCCAGAAATTAAAATGATTTCAGAACTAATAGGATTTGAAGTAGTACTGACAGAAGAATATCTAACAGAGAATAAACCATCAGAAAATACATGGGGAGTTTGTTTTATTCTTAAAAAAAGACAATTATGATACCTGTAAATACTCCACTCTTAAACGGAAATGAATTAAAATACGTAACTGAATGTATTGAAACAGGCTGGATATCATCTGAAGGCCCTTTTATTACAAAATTCGAAGCAGAAATGGCTTTATATGTAGATAGAAATTATGGGATCGCTGTATCTAATGGTTCGGCTGCGCTTGATATTGCAATTAAGGCACTTGGGTTAGGGAAAGATGATGAAGTTATAATGCCTACATTTACAATTATATCTCCAGCTCAATCTGTTGTTTCTGCAGGTGCTATTCCTGTATTAATTGACAGCTGTGAAGACACCTGGAACATGGATGTTACTCAAATAGAACAGAAAATAACACATAAGACTAAAGCTATCATAGTTGTACATATTTATGGATTGCCAGTAGATATGGATCCAGTTATTGATTTATGTAAGAAATATAATCTCTATTTAATTGAAGACGCTGCAGAAATGCACGGACAAACATATAAAGGGAAAAAATGCGGTTGTTTTGGAGATATTAGTATTTTTAGTTTCTATCCAAACAAACATATTACTACCGGCGAAGGAGGAATGTTAGTTACGAATAATAAAGAATTAGCAGATAAATGTAAGTACTATAGAAACTTATGTTTTGAAATAAATGGTAGACGATTTGTTCACCACGAAATTGGATGGAATTATAGAATGACCAACTTGCAAGCAGCATTAGGTTTAGCACAACTAGAAAAAATAAATTATCATATTATTAGAAAAAGAGAAATCGGAAATAAATATCTCGAAGGATTGAAAGAATTAAAAGGATTCCAATTGCCACTGTCCAATACAACCTATGCTGATAATATCTTTTGGGTATTTGGATTGGTTGCAGATTCCGAAGAAATGAAAAACCAGATTGTAAAAAAACTCAATGATGCAGGAATTGGAACAAGACCCTTCTTTTGGTGTATGCATGAGCAACCAGTATTTTTAAAGATGGGTCTTTTGAAAAATGAGTGTTACCCAGTTGCTGAGAAATTAGCACGAAATGGATTTTATTTACCAAGTGGATTAGGCTTACAAAATACTGAAATAGATTTTGTGACAAAAATTATAAATACTTAGAATGAACATTGGCATTTTCATAAAAAGTAACAATAATAAATTAACTGGTGGTGGTTATTCTTATGAAAATAAGTTAGTTGAACTGATTGATAAATATAAATTCAATGACTGTGTTAATATTTATTTTATCATAGATAAAAACTCATTAGCTAACAAATTTCAAAAAAAGTGTATTGGAATTGACTATCATAAAATATATAATTCTTATTGGACAATCAAAAAGAGAATTATTAGAAGAATTTTTTCGTTAGATATTTTTAATAAAATTGGCATCAATAATTTTGCAATTACTGAGTATGATAATTATTATAAAAATGAAATTAATAAAATTTTACTTAATAATGATATAAATACAATTTATTTTATTACACCTGGATCGGAAGACTATGGTGTTCCATATATATCAACTCATTGGGATTTAGGACATGTGTCGATGTATGCATTTCCAGAAGTAACAGCAAATAATAAATTTGAAAATAGAGAAAGATACCATAGGGTTAATTTAAGAAAATCACTTGCTATAATTACAGAAAGTAAAAAAAGTATTGATGAACTTATAAGATATGAAAACATAAATCCAGAAAGAATTTGGGAAATGCCCATGTTTCCAAGCAATGTTGTAGAATTGAAAATTGATAATAGATTAATTAATGATGTTTTAAATAATTATAATCTTATCAAAGATAGATTCTTTTTTTACCCTGCACAATTTTGGGCTCACAAAAATCACTATACATTAATTGTTGCATTTAGTGAATTCCTAAAAGATAAAAATAATGCTGATTTCAAATTGATTCTATCTGGTTCCGATGCTGGAGGAAATCTTTCATATATAAAGGATGTTGTAAGTAATCTTGGTCTAAATAATAGAGTTATTTTTACAGGATTTGTAGATGATATATCAATCTATGCATTTTATAAATCGGCGGCAGCATTAATAATGCCAACATTACTTGGGCCAACGAATATGCCTTTATTAGAAGCATATTACATTGGATGTCCTGTAATTTGTTCAGATTTAGAAGGTCATCGAGAAATATTAGAAAATAATGCATTGTATTTTAATCCATTATCTTGGCAAGAAATTCTTAAAAAGATGAAGACAATTTTAGTTGAAAGCGAAAGATATAAATATAATGAACAATCGCATGAAAAATTTAACAATACTATGAAGTTGCTGGATAATATTTTATATGAGATACAAAAAGTTAGAAGATTATTTAAATAATAACATTAAATGGTTGTTAAACTAACATTTCCAACATCTTGGCACAAAACAGACTTGTGGAGTAACTTCTTAGCTCAAAGTCTAAATTCTTCTGGAGTATGGGGAAATATGAAATACGAGATTAATAATGAAACTGATAACTGCGATTTTTGGATAGTAATCGGAAATCTAAATAAAAAAGAAAGTGCATTCGTAAGGTATGAAACGATTTTCATTCCAAGTGAAGAAAGAGAAAGCATTCCAAACTATTCTAATAAATTTTTATCTCAATTTAATAAAATTGCAACCTCAAGAGAAGATATGTTATCAAAATTTAGTAATACTTATAAAATACAATATATTTGTCCTTGGCAGTTACAAAAAACTTATGATGAATTAATCATTACACCTCCAATCCAAAAACAAAAAACTATCTCAGCTATCATTTCAAATCTTTACATATCAGAACTTCATAAAAAAAGATTTATATTACTAAATAAGTTACAAGGACATTTTAAAGATAAACTAGATTGGTATGGAAGAGGAAATATTTATATAAAAGATAAAACGGAAGGACTTTATCCATATAAATATTCAATTGCAATTGAAAATTCTATATATAATGATTATTGGACTGAGAAAATAGCAGATTGTTTTCTTTCATACACAATGCCAATTTATTTTGGGTGTCCAAATATCACTGATTACTTTGATCATAAATCTATGATTCTGTTAAATGATATTGATGATTATAAAGAAATAATTCATACAATAGAAAGTGCAATTGATAATAAATATTATGAACATAATATTCAGTACATTATCGATTCAAGAGAAAAAGTATTGCACCAATATCAGCTGTTTCCAGTATTAAATAAACTTATTCAAAATATCCAATATCAATTAAATAAAAAAGTCACGATTTTACCAATTCAAGAATTTACAAATGAAAAATTGATTATTAGTACACTTAAAAAAATATATCAAAGAATTAAATAACCCAACAATGGCATTAATATATAGAATAAAAAAATTACTAGGTTTCGATATTAATCAGCTTGATGTAGAAATTCATAAAAAGCAAAGTGAAAAAGTTATAACAGATTATTTGAATAATAACTCAGAAAAGAAACTACAAATTGGAGCACAAGGTTCACCAATGCAAGGTTGGCTAAATGTTGATATCTTACCCAAAACGAAAGATACTGCATACATGGATGCAACAAAGAAGTTTCCTATTCAGGATAATACTTTTGATTTCATCTTTGCAGAGCATATGATTGAACATATTACTTTTGATGAAGCAAAATTAATGTTGAATGAATGTTTTAGAACACTCAAACCGAATGGCGTTATTAGATTAGCAACACCTAATCTTGATAATCTCGCGTTATTATTATCAGATCCAACAAAAAAAGAACATCTAGAATATATACAATTTTATGTTGAGAAGTTTTATGGCAAAGAATATCCAAATATACCTGCATTACAAATAAATAAAATATTTTATGCATTTCATCATCGCTTTATTCACAATTTTGAATCTTTAGAATATCTCTTAATGTCTGCAAAATTTAATAAAATAAAAAAGTGTCAAGTATATAAGAGCGAAAATGAAGCATTAAAGAATATAGAAAAACACGCTAATATGATGGGCGAAACAAATAATTTGATTGAAACTTTTGTAGTAGAAGCAACTAAATAATTATGCCAGAAGTATCTATCATTATTCCAGTCTATAATACTGAAAAATATATTGGTAAAGCAATCGAATCTGTGCTTATTCAAAAATTTACAGACTTTGAATTAATATTAGTAGATGATGCATCAACAGACAATACTTATTCAATATGTAAAGAGTATGCTATAAAAGATAAAAGAATCCAGTTATATAAAAATGAGAAAAACCTAGGAATGATGCCTAATTGGAATCAAGCATTAAAATATATTACTGGCAAATATTGGGCAAAACTAGATGCAGATGATTGGTGGGAAGAAAATTTTATTCAAGACTGTTATAATATTATATCTAATCAGGATAATATAGGAATGGTTTGTGGAAGATACATTTATATTGATGAAAATGATAATATTATTCCAAATACAGAATATCAGTTACCAAATGAATTTAAAAATAAAAGCACAGATTTTATTTGGAGAGTAAAGCAAGGCAATGGTTTATTTAATCCTGCACTTGCACAACAAGGCAATGGGTTAATCAGAACAGAAATAATTCAAAAATTTGGAACATATACATTATTACCAGCAGGTGATACAGAGTTTTATTTTAGAATTGGTGCGCATTACAATATCTATTTTTTAGATAAATTGTATCATTATCATAGAATATGGAGTCAAAATTTTACTAGAACTCAAGTCATATTTTCAGGTAAAGCAGAAAAAAATCTATATGATGTTAAACAAGCAATATTCGACTATTACTACAAAAATAAGAAGATAAACATGGAAGAATATTCTTTATTTATAAAGGAAAATAATTATGAATACAATAAAACAAAAATTGCAATATTTAGAAAAGAAATGAACTACAAACAATTTTTAAAAAGCTTATCTGAAAATTTCATACAATTTCCATTTAAGACAATTATTTTCTATCTTAGTAGAATATTTAATAAATGATAGTGACGGAATTTTTACCTTGCAGAGATAATGAGTATAAACTAAATATTGAAAAATAACCTTTTGTTGTTTATAATTGTACGTGTATATGAAGACTATACTATTTTATAATCTATATTGTGTCAATAATTGGCTATACATAACAAAAGATATCTTTCAGTATATTCCTCAAGATGATGTAGTAGTAAATATTAATTTTGATATAAAAACATTTTATCGCGCCATCTTTGCCTATATGTTTTTTTTAAAACAGAAAAAAGTAAAAAAGATTCTCATTACAGTAAATAGTAGAACTTTGGGAGAAGTTAAAGGATTACAAAAATTTAGAAAACAATTTAATTTGGATAAATATAATATACTAACATACGCTCATGCAAAAGGTGTAACAAAACCTAATCACAAAGGTGTTGCTGATTGGAGAGAAGTAATGAGATACTTTATATTTGATAGATTTGAAGATACTATAGGTGCATTCAAAGACGGGTATTATTTATATGGAGCTATGTTGTCACAAAATAAAGTTAATGGGGAAATTGTAAATCAAGAAAAACTAGGCGTTTCGCATTGGTATAGAGGAACTTTTGTTAGTGTAAACTTATCCTATTTAAGAAATGAGTTTAAAAATAAACCAATACAGCAAAATTATTTAGGTAGTGAAGCCTTTTTTGGTTCGCTATGTAATTTTGAAAAATGTTATAATGCACATTCCATAGAAATGTCATTATATCAAAATGAATATCCAGAAAATTTATATAAAAAAAATAAAAATTATGTATAAAAGAATTAGAAATTATTTAAGAAATAGAACAATTATTGATTATGTACCTGAAATAATTGAAGAGCCAGAGTTTAAATTATTAGAAATCTCGTCTGCATGGAAAGGACATGATTTAATAATAAGAGATTTAATTACTAGATTTAACCTTAAAACAGAAAATTGCTTAGAGTTTGGTGTTGAGTTTGGATTTTCAACGGTAGCTTTATCAAGTTATTTTGATAAAGTTATTGGCGTAGATTTATTTACTGGAGACATACATACTAGCAATAAGAAGTATCATTATGAAGATACAGTAAACCGATTGGCTCCTTTTAAAAATATTAATCTAATTAGAGCAGATTATAAAGAATATATAAAAAATGATACTCAACATTATAATCTTATTCATGTTGATATTGTACACACATACAAAGATACTTACGACTGTGGATTATGGAGTGCTGAGCATAGTGATTGCACTATTTTTCATGATACCGAATCATTCTCAGATGTTAGAGATGCAGTATATGATATTGCAAAAAAAACAGGAAAGAAATTCTATAATTATAAAAAACACTATGGTCTAGGTATAATTGTTTAATAATATGATAAAAGTAGGATTTTGTGTAGCATATGATTGGGAGTTTCTAAAACATTCTTTACCACGTGTATATAAAGAGGCAGATATTATTTGTCTAGCCATTGACAAAGACAGACATTCATGGAAGTGCAATCCATATGAAATTGACAATGATGCTTTTTATAAATTTGTAAAAGATGTTGATACACAAAATAAAATTGATATTTATGAAGATGATTTCTCATTGCCAGAATTAAATTCAAGAGAAAACTGCAATAGGCATAGAACTATGATTGCAGAAAGAATGGGTCAAGGTGGCTGGCATATACAAATAGATAGCGATGAATATTTTCTAGATTTTCCGAAGTTTGTAGAGGATTTGAAAAGAATATACGAAAACCCAATTGGGAATGAGCACCCAATAAATGTTTCTTGCCCTTTCATACCACTCTTTAAAAGAACAAAGAATGGATATTTGCTTATAGATTTTGAAGAAAAATTGCCAGAAATAATACCAATGGCAACAAATAAACCAAACTATTTACGTGCAAGACAGAATGATTACTTTAACCATTATACTACAAACTACGTAATTCATGATACTTGGTCCAGATCTGATGAAGAAATGAAATATAAAGTGGATAATTGGGGTCATTCATCTGAAGAACTTGAGAAGAATGAAATGCGATTAAGTTATTTTTTATTATGGAGATCAATAAATGAATATAATTTTAAATATATAAAAAATTTTCATCCAGCAAAACCAGAAGTTTGGCCAACACTAAAATATATTAAATCCAAAGATATAAATGAATTAATAAATATTATAGAGGAACCTATTTTCCCGCTAACACCATTTCAGCTTACTCTAAAAAACTCAATTACTTATTCTAGAATTTCTAAGCTATTTCCTTTTCTACAAATAAAATAAATGGATATTTCAATAGTCATTATCAACTATAATACTTTTGATTTAACTACAAAGTGCATTGAAAGTTTGTATCAATATAATAATGGATTTGAGTATGAAATTATTTTAGTAGATAACGCTTCTATTGAATGCGATGCAAATTTGTTCAAAGAGAAATTCCCAAATATTAAATTGATTAAATCTAAAGAAAATTTAGGATTTGCAGGTGGAAATAATCTGGGCATTTCTCATGCAATTGGAGAATATATTTTGTTATTAAATAGTGATACAGAATTAATTGAGAATAGCATTAAAACAAGTTTGGATTTTTATAAATCTCAAAATAATATTGGAGCACTATCATGTAAGTTAATTTTCCCAGATGGTAAATATCAATCTGTTGCACAAAGATTCCCTTCGATAAAGTATAAATTAATTGAATTATTTAGAATTCAAAAATTTATGTCCAAACAAAAAGCAGGCAAACTATTGTTGGGTTCATTCTTTGATCACAATGAGACTGTAGAAGTAGATTGGGTTTGGGGTGCATTTTTTATGTTTAAGAAAAGCCTTTTAAATGAATTGCCCAGTAATAAATTGAATGATGAGTATTTTATGTATTGGGAAGATGTACAATGGTGTTACAATTTTGTACAATTAGGATATAAAAATTACTATCTTGCAACAACAAAAATAGTACATAAAATGGGAGGCAGTGCAGGAAAGAAAAATATTCTGATGGAGAAGAATGAACAAAACTTTTATCAAAAAAATTTCAATAATTTTAAAATAATGATGATTAATAAATTAGATGAATGGCTGAAGATATAAATCTAAGTATAATAATTCCAACAAAAAATCGTCCTGAGATACTAAAACAAACTTTAGAGCAGATTCTTATTGCTATTGAAAATACAAACATTACTGTATTTGTAATTAATGATGGAAATTCACTTACTAATAAAATTATATCTACACAAATTGAATATCATAAAAATCCAAAAAATGGTGTTTCTGTAGCAAGAAATTATGGAGCTTCATTGGCAAAAACAGAATGGCTTCTATTCTTAGACGATGATATGTGGATTACTGAACAAACTATAGATGCATTTAATATCGTAATGAATCAAGATGACAATAACTCAGTTTATTGTCTAAATTGGGAATATCCAAAGCAACTTAATATACAACTTAAAAAGAGCAAAATAGGCAGATATATATTAAATGCAGATTATAATACAATGAAAGGTAGAATTTCAAAGAAATTGATTTGGAATAATACATTTGAAAAGATTAGTGGTATTGGTAGTGGTTCTCTACTAATAAGTAAATCAATATTTAATAAAATAAATGGATACAACGAATCTATTATATTTCAAGGAGAGGATATTGATTTATCTAATAAGCTAAAAAAATGTAATATTGAATTAAAAGCATATACACCAGTTACTTGCTTTCATAATCAACAAGATAGGGTTGATATTAATGGTTATTTAGATAGAGAGTACAGAGGGTATATAAGTCAGAAATATGCTGAAAAAGAAGGAATTATTGAAATTTCTAAGGCAAAATCTACAGCTAAAGATATAATATATAACTCTTTCGTTCCTTTCGAAAAAATATTAATATTATTATATAAGTTGCTTCCAAATATTACTTCCATAGATTTTATCACATTTCGTTTAATTGGTATTTTGTCTTCAATTCAAAAAATTAAAGCATATAAGTAAACCTGTACGGTTTTTATATTTATGAAATGGTAAAATATTAGTATCTTTATGACTGTACTTATTAAAATTAACATATAATCATATAGAACACATTGTAAATACTCAATCATTATAGTTGTCAGATGATTCCATTTAATAAACCATATTTTACAGGTAAAGAAACTAAATATATTGAAGAAGCAGTTGCAAAAGGTAAAATTTCAGGAGATGGTTTTTTTACAAAAAAATGTCATGAATATTTTGAAAACAAATACGGATTTAAGAAATGCTTACTTACCACATCATGTACGGATGCATTAGAAATGGCTGCAATACTATTGAATATTAAAGATGGCGATGAAGTGATAGCACCATCTTATACCTTCGTTAGTACTGTAAATGCATTTGTACTTAGAGGAGCAAAAATTATATTCGCAGATTCACATTCAGATAATCCAAATATAGATGAAGATCAGATTGAACAACTGATTTCGCCTAAAACCAAAGCAATAATTGTAGTACACTATGCAGGAATTGCTTGCAATATGGACAAGATAATGGACATTGCCAAGAAAAATAATTTATTTATTGTAGAAGATGCTGCTCAAGCCATAGATAGTTTTTATACAAACAAATTAGGTAAAAAAATACCATTAGGTAGCATAGGACATTTAGGTACATTTTCTTTTCATGAAACAAAAAATATTATTTCAGGAGAAGGTGGAATGCTTGTAATAAATGATGAACAATTTATTGAGAGAGCAGAAATTATTAGAGAGAAAGGAACAAATCGAACAAAATTCTTTAGAGGTGAAGTAGATAAATATAGTTGGGTCGATATGGGAAGTTCATTTCTTCCTTCAGAAATTATAGCAGCATTTTTATATGCACAATTAGAAAACTTAGATGATATACAAAATAGAAGAAAAGAAATTTGGAATTATTATTATGGGATATTAAAACCATTAGAAGAAAAAGGAATTATACAATTACCAATTATTCCTGACTTTGCAACGAACAATGCACATATGTTTTATTTTATATGCAAGAATTTAGAAGAAAGAACAGCATTAATTAATTATTTAAAAGAAAATAATATTTGGGCAGTATTTCATTATCTATCCTTACATGAATCAGAGTTTTATAAGAAAGAGTGTCAAGGTAGCGCACTTCCCAATGCAAATAAATACACAGATTGCTTAATAAGATTGCCATTTTTCTACGAATTAAAAAATGAACAAATAGATTATATTACAAGGAAAATTTTTGATTTTTATGGAATTGATTTTATTTTCTAAATATTATATAAATATAATTATAGCACTATTCTTATTTTACTTAATAGGAACTATTGTATTTAAAATATTGAGAATAAATTCTAAATATGATATTGAAGATACTTTCTTTAAGACTATCATAGGGATAATTATTATAATATTTTTAGTTGCAACAATAAAGACAAAAGGTAAAACAATAATGATTTTTCTAATTATTCCAGTTTGCGTGCTATTAAATGACCTAAAATCTAATAGTATACAACAAAATAAAGATTTGATTGTAAAGAAAAATATTTTCTCACAAGTATTGCTTATATTATTAGGCTCATTGTTTATTTTGTCTGTATTCTTTTATAAATACTACAATACACCTTATTATGTTTTACCACATATAGATTATATACAATATTCAAAATTATCTGCTTTTATTTGGAATACAACAATTGAGAATTTTAACATAGACTATATTAACACTAAGACAGCTGGAGTAGCACCATATCATTATTTTGAAATATGGTTGAATGCAATCTTAGCAAAAATATTTAATCAAGCAGAGCTTACACAATTAATTTTTGGAACATATCCACTTGGTATAGTTTTAGTATATATGGGAATATTAGTTATCGCAAGTCGCATTCTCAATCCTAAGTTTATAATAAATCTGTCACTTTTGTTGCTTTTATTCATCTCAGGCATATACTTATCTTTGTACGATAGGATTGATTTTCTAAAAGCATCAAGTACATTTTGTTTATATATCTTTAGCAATACCAAGGTTTTTACAATCTATTTATTTATTATTTTTATAATAATAGGATTCTTAAAAGATAATAACAATAAAATTATTTTATCTGGAGTACTCTTTCTATCTATTTGTTATAGCACAACCTTACCAATAATTTATGCAACTACTTTTATCTTCTATTCACTTATTTTCTTTTTTAATGAAAAAAACAATAAATATATTTATATAAATTTAATATTAATTATAAACACAATTCTAATTTATATTTTCTATCATTTCCTTTCAGATAAAAATATTAGTCAATTAAGTGTCCTTGACACTAATATATTTGACACTAAATATATTAGAACACTAATAAATATAATAATAGGTGGTATTATTCAAACAGCTGTTGTCTTTTTACCGTTACTAATAATAAATACAATAGGATTAAGGACATTATTCAAACGTTATAATAAGTTAGTTTTATTTAGTCTATTACTTCTTGCTATCAGTGTTTTATCTTGGGCAGTTTTGCATAAAATGGATAATTCTGTACAATTATATTCAAATATAATATTGCCATTGATAATTGCTATAGTTATTATTTTCTATCTGACAATACTTAAAGATGGGATACCATTGCAAAAATATATTTATACATTAGTTCTGCTCATAATTATAATATTTAATTTTTCACAAACTATAACTGGAAAAAATGAAAATAATTATCAAGCTAATTATATAAAAAGTACTATTGAATCAATTATAGATAAAAATACTAATGGAGTATTCCTTTATTCAAAACAGAACTATAATAGCTATTTTAAAAAAATATCTAACTATTATACTCCAGGATTATACTTAGCATATTTGAGTAGTAAATATCAACCAATTTCTTTATCTGTTTTTGATATTCCTTTAGATAAAAATAACGTTCTATATGATGCAGAGAAAAACTTAGTTGAAACGAGTATATTCTATAGATATGTTTTAACTCAAAAACAAAATAATAAATTTGTAAATATTGAGCAATCACAAATAGACTTTATTAATGAATACAATATTCAATATCTAATTACAACTAAAGATGTAGTATTAAGTAATCAATTAAATCAACTTATAAATAAAAAATTTGTAGATTCAAAATCAGGCGAACGATTCTATATTCTAAAATTAAACAATGAAAAAAATAAATCAATTTTATAATAAAATATATAATTTACATTTGTTTTGTAATGCTTAAAATTTTCAACTATAGAATGGAAGAATAAAGAATTTATTAATAATATTAAAGATATCGAAAAAATATAATTTGAAAATATTAATCACAGGCATATCAGGCTTCTTAGGTAGATATCTTATAAAAAAACTATCAAAATATGAATTGGTAGGTATCGATATTAATGATGAAATTATAGATAATGTCATAGTGCATTCCTCAGAGAGAATTAATGATATAGACTTTAATCCTGATTTTATTATTATGGTACACGCCGCTGTTGCTTCAGGAAATTATTCACCAACAACAGATATACTATTTAATGTTAATGTACAATTAACCAAAGTAATCATAGAAAAATTTAAAGATGCTAAAATTATTTATGTATCAACAGCATCTATTTATAAATTAGATGGAAATATTATCACAGAGAACTCACCAATTAAGCCAATATCAGAATATGCCATTTCTAAGTTGTGGGCAGAAAGTATAGTACTTCAAACCAAACAGGCTTGTATCTTAAGATTATCATCTATGTATGGTATTGGCATGAAAGAAAATACACTAATTCCAAACTATATTAATCAAGCAATTAATGATAGAAAAATAACTATTTGGGGCGATGGATCGAGGCAACAAAACTATATTTCTGTTGATGATGTTGCAACTTATATTACTAAAATCATTGATAATTTTGTTCATTGTACAAATAAAATATTATTAGCAGTATCTTTACATTCTTATTCAAATAAAGATATTGCAACAATAATTTCAATGATGGTTCCAACAGATATAATTTATGAACAAGAAGATAAATCTACGTCAATATATTATAACAATGAAAAAACAACAACTATATTGAATTGGAAACCAAGTAGTAATCTAAACGAAAAAATAGCTGAATATATAAAATGGAAACAATAATCGTTACAGGAATTGGTGGTAATGTTGGGCAAGGTGTACTTAGAAATATTAGAGATTCCTTTCCAGATATAAATATTATTGGAATAGATATTGCAACATTTACACCAGGAAACTATCTGTGTAATAAAACCTATAAAGTTCCATATGCTTATGATTTAAACTATGTTACAACAATTCAACAAATAGTTGAGACAGAAAAAGTAAATTTAATTATACCCACAACAGATTATGAAATTTATTATATTTCATTAAACCAACAAAAAATAAACTGTAAAGTAGCAGTAAGCAATGCAGATATTGCAAAGATATATTTAGATAAGTACGAAACTTACAAACATCATTTCTCTAATAATATTCCATTTGCAACAACATGGAGTATTCATGATTATAATAACCAAGCATCATCAATTATTGCAAAACCCAGAGAAGGTCGCGGCTCAAGAGGTGTTCTGAAAAACCCAAATAATTTAGAAGGATTAAGTGATGATTATATCATTCAACCATTAATTGAAGGTGTTGAGATTACAACAGCAGTTTATATTACTCAACAAAATAAAATACATGGTATTTTTACAATGGAAAGAGAATTGACAAACGGCACAACTTCGAAATCTAAAGTAACTACAATATATGATGAAGAACTGTTAAAGATTGTAAAGAAGATGGTTGCATTCAACAAATTAAGAGGTAGTTTTAATATACAAAGTATTGTTACAAACGATGGAGACATTATCCCATTTGAAATTAATTGCAGAATTTCTGGAACAAACTCAATAAGACATAAATTAGGATTTCAGGATGTAAAGTATACAATACAAGAATATTTATATAATGAAGAACCAGAGAAGCCAAATCCTATACAAGGAGTTGCAACACGAATCTTATTAGACATAATTTACCCAGATGCTACAAACGAAGAAAAACTAAATAACTCATCTTCAAAACATATAATATATTAATATGATAGAATATATATTATTTGATGTGGCTGGCACATTGTTGTATAAGCCAAAATTGTACAAGAATATACAAGATACCTTATCACAATTTGGTTATCAAGTTACTCTAGAAGAAATTAAATTTAAACATAAATTACTATCAGAAATAATCCATTTTCCTGATAGAACTTCAAAAGATTTTTATTTAAATTTTAATACAACATTATTAGAATTATTTGGAATTATACCAACAAACGAAATTGTAGATGCAGTTTTTAGTAATTGCACATATTTAGATTGGGAAAAATTTGATGATACAGAGATACTAAAATCACTAAATGTACCATTAGGAATTGCTTCAAATTTTAATACTACACTTAATGAAAAACTACAGAATAATTTTGGAAATATTTTTTCTGATATTATTGTTTCAGAAGATGTGGGTAGTGCAAAGCCATCAACAGAATTTTACCAAGCAGTGCTTAAAAAAATAGATATTGACCCAAAAAAAATATTATATATTGGAGATTCACTTAAGCTTGATATTCAACCAACAATTAAACTAAATTTTAATAGTTTATTGATAGATAGAGATAATTTCTATCCAGCTTCAAAATATAAAATTGCTAACTTACAACAAATTGTCGATTTCTTATGAAAGGGAAAATATCATTAGCAGTTCCAGTTTATTTTGAAGAGGAAGTAATACTACAGTTTCTAAAAGAGACGAAAGAAGTATTAGACAAAACAACTTATGACTATGAATATGTTTTTGTTGATGATGGAAGCAAAGATAAAACTGTAGAAATTCTTAAAGAACAAGCCAAAGCAAACAATAAAATCAAACTTATTGTATTGTCTTACAATCAAGGTAAAGCAGTTGCTGTTTCAACAGCAATAGCACATGCCACTGGAAATTATATTTTATATATGGATCCAGACTTACAGGACCCACCAAAAGAAATACCAAGATTTATTGAAAAGATAGAAGAAGGATATGATTTAGTTTGGGGCATCAGAAATGAAAAAAAGGATTCTTTTGTAAATACAATATTTTCTAAAGTTTTTTGGGGCACCTTAAACAAATTTACAGGACTAAATATTCCAAAAGGAATAGCTGTGATGAGGATGTTTAATAGAGATTTTGCAGATGAATTCATACAATACAAAGAATCTAATAGATTTATAGAAGGTATTTTTATTAATATTTCTAAACATTGGACAACCATAAATATCGACCAAAGAGAAAGATTCGCAGGCACATCAAAATTTAATTTTAAACGAAAAATGAATCTTGCTTTTGATGCAATTTTTGATTATTCAGAACTACCATTAAAAATAACTGTACGCGTTGGAGCAGTAATTTCACTATTAAGTATAATGAGTCTATTTATTATACTAATTCTGAAATTATTTTTTATTGACTTTCAATCTGGTTGGCCATCTATCATAGCAAGTATAATCTTAGGAATAGGCTTACAACTCTTTTTTCTAGGTATAGTTTCTTTATATGTTGGGAAAATATATAAAGAAGTAAAGCAAAGACCATTAGCTTCTATCAAATCAAAAATTAATATAGAATGAAAACCTTAGCTATAATTGGGTCTGGCGATTTAGGTCAGCAAATAGCATACTATGCCATTGCAGATAAACATTATAGCAATATTGTTTTCTTCGATGATTTTGAAACTAAAGAAGAAATAAAAGGATATAAAATATTAGGCAATACAGAAGATATAGAATCGTGCTACCAACAAAAATTATTTGATGAACTAATAATAGGTATAGGATATAAACATCTACAAAAAAGAAAAGAATTGTATGATAGGTTTGATAAAAGAATACCATTTGGAAAAATAATACATTCTACCGTTTGGCAAGACCCAAGTGCAATAATAAAACAAGGATGTGTTATTTACCCATCATGTTCTATAGATGCAAATGTAAATATATTAGAGAATACAATTTTAAATATAGGTTGTACTATCGCTCATGATACAAAAATTGGGAAGCATTGCTTCTTATCACCAAGAGTTGCTTTAGCTGGTTTCATTAACATAGAAGAACAATGTATAATAGGCATAAATGCAACTGTAATTGATAATTTAACAGTGATAAGAAATACACAAATAGGAGGCGGAACTGTGGTGATTAATAATATAGAAAAACCAGGTTTATATGTTGGTAATCCATATAGATTTATACGATGATGCAAGGTAAGAAGATACATTTCAATGGATTAAATGAGCCTAGAGCGATAGCTGCTTTATGTGTCGTATTTCATCACTTAGAACAATATAATTCACAAATTGATGTTATAAACTTATTTGGTGTAAATGGAGTTAGTTATTTTATTATTAATCTTGGTAAAAATGCAGTATATCTTTTTTTTGTATTAAGCGGTTTCTTAATTACATATTTGTTGCTTTTAGAAAAAGAAACAAAAAATAAAATAAATATTAGAAACTTCTATCTAAGAAGGATTTTTAGAATTTGGCCTTTGTATTACATTATCTTAATAATTTCATTCCTCTTTATTCCATTTATAGTTAATGTTACAAATTTTTTTAATACAGAAACATATTATATTAAATTAATAAACTCATCAGAGCCATATAGTTTTAGGAGTATTATTGTGTATTTTCTTTTGTTATCAAATTTAGGAATTCCTGTTGTTGGAGCTGCACAAACATGGTCAATTAGTGTAGAGGAACAGTTTTATTTGATTTGGCCAAATATTGTTAATTTTACCAAAACAGAAACCCTCATACCCACCCCACTCCTTCTTCCAACATTATTAACATTATATAAAGCATATAATCTGCCTTTTACAAAATACCTTATTTATTTTCCTATAGAAATTATGAGCGTTGGCGGTTTCTTTGCATATATAAAATATTATTTTAATGATAGGATAATAATAATATTTAAGAATAATTATTTATTTCTACTGTCAATTTTTTTAGTGTTATTAATCGTATTCTTCAAATGCAATCCACCACTAAGAGCAATGGTTTTCAGTATACTTATACCACCCACAATCGAAGATAGAAGAGCAAATCTAAGAAGTAAATTATTAAGTAGACTTGGGTTGATATCCTACGGAACCTATATGCATCACCCATTGCGTACGTTCTTGCCACCTGCAATAAACAATCATTTATTTAGATCAAATGTTGCACCATATAAGATTGGATTTTACACCCTGACACTCATCCCCACATTGGTAATTAGTTACCCTTCATACAAGCATATTGAATTAAAGTTATTAAAAATAAAAGACAAAAGATTTTCTTGACACACATCACTTATATTATATCACACATAGATAAAGCACTCGAATTTGAATGGCTAATTGAAAGAATTGATAATAAACAATTTCAGCTTTCTTTCATTTCTATTAATGATACTTCAGATACAGCATTACATCGTTTCTGTGAGCAACATCAAATTCCATTCTATCACATTCCTTATTATAGTAAAAAAGATGTGCTTTCTGCCATCAAAAATGTATATCAAATTCTAAAAAAGACAAAGCCAAATATTGTTCATGCACATCTTTTTGAAGGTGGATTAATTGGAATCACGGCTGCTTGGTTAGCAAGAACTAAACATAGAATCTATACCAGACATTATTCTAATTATCATCATAAATATGCACCAAGTGGCGTTAAATTCGATAAATGGGTAAATAATAAATCAACACATATTATTGCCATTACACAAATGGTAAAAGATATCTTAGTGCAACAAGAAAATGTATCTGAACAAAAAATTACTATTATTCATCATGGTTATCCAATAGATAGTTTTTTGTCATGTTCTGAAGAAAGAATAGCTAATGTAAAATCAAACCATCAAATTCCAACTAATAAAAGAATAATTGGCGTTATTTCTAGATTTACATTTTGGAAAGGTGTACAAAATATTATTCCAGCATTTCAAAAGTTATATGAAAATGATAAAAACATACACTTAGTTCTCGCAAATGCAAATGGAGATTATAAAAATGAAATACATGAACTATTGCAAAAACTACCAAAAGAAGCATACACAGAAATCTCTTTCGAACAAGATAATGTAGCACTGTTTCATAGTTTTGATATTTTCGTACATTGCCCAATTGATGAGTATTCTGAAGCATTTGGACAAATTTATATCGAAGCATTACTCTGCCAAGTACCATCTATCTTTACAAAATCAGGTATTGGATCTGAAATTGCAAAAGATAAAGAAACATGTTTAGTTGTACCATATCAAAATAGCGAAGCAATCACTGAAGCAATACAAGCACTTCTAACTGACGAGAAATTGTGCAATCATTTAAAAATAAATGGCTTAGAAATTGCTAAAAATTTCACTATCGAAAACAAAGTTAAAGCAATAGAGAAGATTTATTCCATATAATTTTACTATTTTCGTCCTATGGATGAGACATTCATAAGCATAGTAGTTCCAACATATAACAGAGCTCATTTAATTGCAGAGACTATTCAATCTTTAGCAGAAATAAATTATAAAAATTACGAGATTATTATTGTTGATGATGGAAGTACAGATAATACTGAAGAAGTAATCAGTCAATTTTTAAATGAGAAAGTTACCTACCACAAAAAAATAATGCAGAAAGAGCAGCAGCAAGAAATTACGGAGCAAATTTAGCAAAAGGAGAATATATAAACTTTTTTGATAGTGATGATATTGCAATAGACAATCATCTATTAGTTGCCAATAAGCTAATAAATCAATACAACCATCCGGAATGGTTTCATCTTGCATATGCATGGGCAGAAACAGACAAAAGCATCAGAAATAAAGTAAATAATTTTAAAGGAGAAACGCTTAATGATATCATTTGCGATGGTAATCCGTTGAGTTGTAATGGCGTTTTTATTAGAAAAGATATTATTCAATTTTTGCCATTCAACGAAACAAGAATTTTATCTGCTTCTGAAGATTATGATTTATGGTTAAAGCTAGCAGCTAGATATCCACTGTACTATTCTAATGACGTAACTTCTTTGATAATTGACCATGATGCTAGAAGCGTAAGGTCTATGGATGCTCAAAAAATTATTGATAGATTGGATGCATTCACAAAATCTGTTTTTAAAGATGAAATTGTAAAACAGAAATTTTCAAAACAGTTAAATACAATTCAAATGTACGCTGATTTATATATTGCTGTACATTTGGCAACAACACCAAAATACAAGCTAAAAAGTATAAAATATCTATGTAAAACAATTTTTACAGATATTAGCGTATTAAAAACAAAAGCATTTTATGCTACAATAAAAAACATATTAATAAAATGGTAAAAATTCTTATAACAGGTGGAGCTGGATTTATTCCCAGTTCTTTAGCAGATAAACTATTGCAAAATGATGATCATTTTGTAGTATTAGTAGATAATTTATTAACAGGAAATATTAATAATATTCCAAAAAATAAAAACTGTAAGTTTATAAAATGTGATGCTAATAATTATAATGAACTTGCTGCAATAATGACTGCATACCATTTTGATTATGTTTTTCATTACGCAGCAGTAGTTGGTGTACAAAGAACATTACAGAACCCAATTATGGTTTTAGATGATATCAAAGGAATAGAAAATATATTACAACTTTCAAAAAAATACAGGCGTTAAAAAAATATATTATTCTTCATCATCTGAAGTGTATGGAGAACCAGTGTCTTTACCACAAAATGAATATACAACACCACTAAACTCAAGACTTCCTTATGCTGTTGTAAAAAACATCGGTGAAGCATATTGTAGATCTTATCATCAAGAATATGGATTAGAATATGTTATTTTTAGATTCTTTAATACATACGGACCAAAACAAAGCCAAGATTTTGTAATGTCTAAGTTCTTAAATGCAGCACTAAACAATGAAGATATTACTGTATATGGTGATGGATTGCAAACAAGAACATTCTGTTACATTGATGATAATTTAGATGCATGTTTAACAACATTATATCAAGATAAATATAACAATGAAGTTTATAATATAGGCAATGATGTTGTAATTACAATAAAAGAGTTAGCAGAAACAATTATAGAGTTGACCAATTCATCTTCCAAAATTATCCACCTTCCACCACTAAAAGAAGGAGATATGACTAAAAGACAGCCAGATATATCTAAAATGAAAGAACTTTTATCTAGAGATTTATTATCATATAGAGATGGTATTAAAAAAATATTAGAATCATGGAACATTAATTAAAAGTTCTAATATTTAGTATAATATTTATGTGTGGCATTGTAGGTTATATTAGCAAAACTCAAGTTGACAAAGATTCTTTTGTAAGTGCTGCAAATACTATTCTTCATCGTGGTCCAAATGC
Organism: Sphingobacteriales bacterium; assembly: GCA_016699615.1. Taxonomy (NCBI): domain Bacteria; kingdom Pseudomonadati; phylum Bacteroidota; class Sphingobacteriia; order Sphingobacteriales; species Sphingobacteriales bacterium. Next base: position 1,526,250 of record CP064984.1, read on the forward strand.
TACTGGATTTTACTATAACCAAAACAATACAATTGCCTTTGCTCATCAACGTTTGTCTATTTTAGACTTAAATGAGGTTGCCAACCAACCAATGTATTCAGCATGTAAAAGATATATAATCATTTACAATGGAGAAGTCTACAATTTTAATGATATTAAAAATAAATATCAGATTACTACCACAACAACTTCTGATACTGAAATTATCTTAGAAGCATATATAAAAATAGGAACATCAATTTTTGAAGAACTCAATGGTATGTTTGCCTTTGCAATTTATGATACTGTTGAAAATAAAATTGTCTTAGCAAGAGATAGATTAGGCATTAAACCACTTTTTTATTACCATGATGATAATACATTTGCTTTTGCTTCAGAATTAAAAGCGATTAAAAAATTATATAATAATCTAGAAATCAATAAAAGTGTAATTCCATATTTTCTACAATTAGGATTTATTCCACAACCACATACCATTTACAAAAATGTATATAAATTTCCAACAGGTAGTTTTACAGAAATAGATTTAAGTAATATTGGTGCATTAAAATTTAATTCTTATTGGACTATAGAGCAAGAATTAAAGCAAACAAATATAACAGACTTCAATACAGCAAAATCAAAATTAAAAGAAACTTTATTTGAGAGTGTTGAACAACAATTGGTAGCTGATGTTCCATTGGGTACTTTTTTGAGTGGAGGCATCGATTCGAGTTTAGTAACAGCCATAGCATCAAAAATAAAAAAGGATAAAATAAACACTTTTAGTATTGGTTTTGATTACAATAAATTCGACGAAAGTCAGTATGCGCTAGAAGTTGCCACACATTTGCAAACACAACATCATCCATTCCAAGTAAAAGAAAAAGATGCTTTAGAGCAGCTACACAATATTATTGATGTGTACGATGAACCTTACGCTGATTCATCTTGTTTTCCTTCTTTGTTGGTTTCGCAATTAGCAAAAAAATACGTTACAGTAGCATTGTCTGGCGATGGTGGCGACGAATTATTTTACGGTTATGGTGCATACATTTGGGCAAAAAGGTTACACAAATTTCCATTCAATATTTTGCATCAGCCAATATATAAACTTACACAACTAAGTAATGACAATAGAATAAAAAGAGCAGGAAACCTATTTAACTACAAAAATAGACGTCACCTAAATAGCCATGTTTTTTCTCAAGAGCAATATTTCTTTTCAGAAAATGAATTAAATAATTTATTAGTTCATTCAGATTATAATAATGATACAATTAATTTAGGAAAAACACTTTTAGACAATAATTCACTTTCTGCTACAGAACAACAAGCTGTTTGGGACTTGCAGTTTTATTTGAAAGATGATTTATTAGTGAAAATGGACAGAGCAAGTATGCAACATGCATTAGAAGTTAGAGTACCATTGTTAGATAATAGAATGATCAATATTGCATATCAAATGCCTGAAGAGTTTAAAATTAATAATGGAATTCAAAAATATATTTTGAAAGAAGTTTTATATGATTTTGTGCCAAAACAAATTTTTGATAGACCAAAACAAGGATTTGCGATTCCATTAATTAAATGGTTGAAAAATGAATGGCATTTTTTAATTGAAAAATACCTAAATAATACAATAATTGAAAAGTATAATCTAGTACAAACTTCTTCAGTTAGTCAATTAATCAATAGATTTAATAAAGGCGAAGATTATTTGTACAATAGACTTTGGGTTTTAATTTTACTACATTGGTGGTTAGAAAAAAATAACGCATCATGAGTAAAATAAACACACTCTTTCTTTCTTACGACGGCATGACTGATGCATTAGGACAATCACAAGTATTACCATACTTAGTTGGATTGAGTAAGCAATATAATATTACACTCATTAGTTTCGAGAAAAAAGAAAATTTTGAGAAAAATAAAAATACCATCCAAAAAATAGTAGATGATAACAACATCACATGGTTGCCATTAAATTATACAAAAAAACCACCAGTACTTTCTACACTTTATGATGTATATAGATTAAAAAAAATAGTATATAAATTAATTGAAGGAAAAAATATTAAAATCATACACTGTAGAAGCTATATTACAGCATTAATTGGACTAAGTGCAAAACAAAAATTTGGTACTAAATTTATTTTTGATATGCGCGGATTTTGGGCAGATGAGCGTGTAGATGGGAAACTTTGGAATATAGAAAATCCAATATTCAAAAGAATTTATCAATATTTTAAAAAGAAAGAAATTCAGTTTTTGCAAAATGCAGATTATACAATCAGTTTAACACAGAATGCCAAAGACGAAATTCTATCTTGGAAAGAATTTAAAAACAATACAATTCCTATTCAAGTTATTCCATGTTGTGTCGATACTAACTTATTTGACATAAATAAAATTTCAAAAGAAAATATACACAACTGGAAAAATAAATTAGGCATACAAGAAAATGATTTTGTATTAAGTTATTTAGGCTCAGTAGGCACTTGGTACATGCTAGATGAGATGATGCAATTCTTTGTACAACTAAAAAATATATTGCCACAAGCTAAATTTTTATTTATTAATAAAGATGAACAACAGCGCATTACTGAAGCAGCAACAAAGCTAAACATTCAAGACAGTATAATAATACAAGCAGGCAATAGAAACGAAGTGCCAGAATTATTAAGCCTAAGCAAACTATCAATATTTTTTATACTACCAAGTTATTCCAAAAAAGCATCTTCGCCAACCAAACAAGGAGAACTAATGGCAATGCAAATACCAATTGTGTGCAATGCAGGCGTTGGCGATACAGATTTTATTGTAAAAAAATACCACTCAGGTTTTGTAATAGAAAATTTTATGTTTGATGATACCATCCAAAAAATCACAAACAACAATCTAGAAAATATATTTAATCTATCAGAAATTAGACAAGGCTCAATAGCCTATTTTTCTCTCAAAAAAGGAATTGATAAGTACTTAGAAGCATATAAATATGTATTATAAAAAACCATAAAATTCTTGATCTTACTAAGATTGATTTTAATCAAAATATTTATTTACTTTTTCTTGCATCCAAAGATATGGAGAATAATTTATGAGCATAGGAATTTTAGAGTCAATTATTTTCTGATTACTCAACATAATTTCATTTCTTATTTTTTGAGAGATTTTCTTATCCAACGGCTTGTTGTTTAAATATTTAATACATACATAAAAATAATCTGCGATGAGCTCAAAATGTCTATCTGTTTCATTTATTAATTTTGAACGTTGTAAATTTTGTATTTCTACAAATGCCATTTCGAATTGTTCTTCTTGAATAAAATATATGCAATAAAATAATCTATAAAAAATTCTTTCAAATGGTTGTAGCGTTTCAAAATCTATCGTCATTAGTTTTTTGAGTTTTGCTATGTCGTTTAGATATACTGCTGCTACTAATTCTTGCGTTCTAAATTGTGCTGTTTTCCTAATTAATTTGCCAAATATTTTCTCTGCTATTTTCAACTGTTCTGTAGCCTCAGCGTACATTTTTAGTTTGTTGAAATTGGTAATATAGTTTAAATATATTGCCATGTTTTTCTTAGTTATATTTCCTGGTATTTGCTCAAATAATAATTTAAAATATACTTCAGATTTTTTATATTGATTTCGAATAGAACATATTGTAGCCAAGTTGCTTAGTGTAAGGCATTTTTCTTCATCATATCTTGTATAATGGTCATCAATTTTCTGAAATAATGTATATACTTCTTCCCATTGTTCAATTGTTGATGTATCAAAATTGACGTATGCATTGGCGTATGCTAAGCAATAATCATTAAATGCACTTTCTTGTGATTTTGCAGGAACTTGAATGTCATGATATTCAAAGTGTATGGTATTTTTTTGGTTGCTTAATTGTTTTTTTTGAAATAATAAATGTGCTTGTAGTGTATATACCTTTGCTTGCTGTATAGAAAAATATTTCATTAGATTTTCTTCGATGGCATTCATGTTTTCTTCCATCAATTTTGCACGTTCTTCGTAGTTTGATGTATTGATTCTAATATAATCTGCGTATTCAAAACTATTTTCTATTGCATTATGCAAGTTTAATTGCTGCAATTGTTTATTTTGATAATTCTTATAAACTTGTAAATATTCATCTGAAATTTTAATTTGTTTATAGAAGTCTAATCTTATTTTATCTTCAATATTTTTTATATATTTTGAAGTAGAAAATTTGATATAAATTTCTTCTATTTTATCTTTTAATAATTTTAATTCATTCCTAAGTAAATAGTCATTTTCTTTCGTCCATTTCTTTTTAAATATTTTATTAGATACTGTTGCTCTATCAATATCATCATCATCTCTTTTTGATAATAATAACTTTAGTAATTGCAATAATGTTTGCCTTTTGTCTTGTTTTAATTCTGTAATTAAATAATTCAAAAAGTCACTTTCCAGTGCAAATATTATACGTACAGTTAGCAAATCTTTCATTACAGAAAATATTACACAATATATTAATTATCAATAAAATACAAACAAAAAAACAATATTTTTTACCCCAAAAAACATTACAAGATACTAATAATTGATTTGTAATACAAGATGAATAGTTGAAACTTTGTCTTAGAGAAAAATTATAAAACTATGAGAATAGCAACAACACTAACAACCATCTTAGCAATAGTAATCCTTGCTATAAGTTGTACAAAAGAAAAAGAGAATGGAATTTTAACTGATAATATACCTGTTCAAAGTTCTTCTTCTATCACATTGGGCAATCAATCAACTAGCAACTTTAATTGTTTCTTTTCATTCGATTCAATGAAAGTGTACAAATTCGCAGACGCAGTAAATAATCAGTCTGTGATAGACTTAATTTTCTTTCATAATAATCCTGATGACTTGGCAATTTTTGCTTCTCCAGCATCAATTGCTAGTATTGCAACATTTAAACCTTTTATTATTGATGGTGCAGGAAATGGTGTTAATTTCTGGACTACTAAAAATTCTATTAAAATAGGTGTTACAGAAATTTCTGTCAACGATTTTAACAATGTTACCACAAATGGACAATTAAATGCTGCTTATGAAAACGATTATCATGTAACTGTAGATTGGGAAATTGATATCTCACCCAATAAAGTGTACAAATTTACATCTAATAGAACAGGTAAAAGAGGTTTGATAAAAGTTAATTCTGTGAACGGAAATCACAACACTTCTGGTCAAATTAATTTTGATATTAAAATGATAAAATAATAAAACTATGAAAAAGATAATATTAGTAAGCATCTTAGCAATAGTAATATTTGCTACGAGCTGTAAGAAAGAAACCGAAACGGATAATCCGAACATCATCCATCGTACTACTAACTTAGAAGTAAGAGTCAGTTCTTATAATGCATACTCAAGCATGTCAATAGATATAGATAAGGATAGTACGATAGATTTTGGACTGTATTTACAACTCAATAAAGATAATAATGATAAATATAACTACTTACTAGCGATTGCAGGTGAAGTATTACACAATGAAATGAAATTTATTAGTATTAATGGAGACGATTATATCAAAACCTTAAGTAAGAATGATTCAATTAATGTTGGTTCTGTTCTTGATTGGTCCTTTGATTGTAATATTTTTGAAATTGAAAAAACTATAGGCAACACAGAAGAAAAATATGGATTTTATGGTAAAGAAAATATTTTAGTAGGTATTCGATTTCTAATAGGAACAGAATTACATTATGGTTGGATAAAATTAGATGTTGCTTCAGATTATAAATCTGCAATTGTAAAAGAAATAGCCTATAACATTAGACCAAATATTGGTATAAAAGCAGGCGAAAAATAATTAATAACAATTAAAAATAAAATCATGAAGAAAACAATTATCACATTTTCACTCTTTTTGTCTGTGCTTTTTATCAGCAGTTGCGGCGGAGGTAAATTCTTTAATACCGAAGCCCTAATTCCAGTACAAGGTGTTTGGTCTGGTACAGATAGCCTAAATAGGCATGTTACATTTCTATTTAACAAAGATAGCTCTGTAGCTGTAGAGATAAAACAAAACGCAAACTCAACGATGATTTTAAACAGGTATGTTGGTACATATAAGGTGTATAGTTTTACAAGTGGTTTGGCAGGTGAGCAAAATTATAATAGTATAACGGGCACTATTGTAGTAAATAGAATTAGTAAAGAATTTTCGTTTATTTCTTATTCAGTATTTGTAAAAGATATAGAAAAGAATTTAAATACTGCTCAAATGCAAGGAAATTACAATACCAATATAAGCATTCCAGTTACTTTAAAAAACATTTATCCATATTATTTAAATACAGAAATATGAAATATATAATATTATCAATAATTATTTTATGCATTAGTTGCACAGAAGAAACAGAAATAGATGAAATAAAACCAAAATATCCTAAAGAAGGACTTTGGTACTCAGCCAAAAAAGGTGGCTCAGGTATAAATGGCTTAAATTACCATTTTTACGTCAAGGAAAACAATTTTCTAACTGTAGAAATTGACAATGGTATTACAAAAAATTTTTATTATGGAAAATGGAAATTCGAGAAAGATACTGTAAGAATGGGTTGGAATTTTGATGAAAAACAATCTATTGATAGTGCATTTTTTAATTATGATATTACAAAAGCACAAAATAGCCAAAATCCAAGTCCTGCAAATGGATATATAATAGCCAACGATCCATTTAATATAAATATACCCAAAGCAAAATCTGTTACAAGAACATTTGTAAGATATTATCAATAAAAATAATAAAACTATGAAAAGAATAATATTAGCAAGCATCTTAGCAATAGTAATATTTGTTGCGAGTTGTAAGAAAGAAAAAAAATCGGATAATCCGAACATCAACCATCGTACTGTTAATTTAGAAATGAAAGTCAGTTCTTATAATGGAGATTCAGAAATGTTATTTGACATTAATGAGGATGGTATGTTAGATTTTGGGCTGTATTTAGAATTATACAAAAACAGTAATGATGACTATGATTACGAATTATATTTATATGGAGAAGAATCAGGAAATGAAATTCTTACAAGTAAAATCAATTTAAATGATTATATAAAACCACTAAACAAAAACGACTTAATTAATAGTGGCTCTTCTACTTGGTATAATGATAGTAATATTTTTGAAGTTGAAAAATCACCAAGTTATCCTGAAGAAAAATATGGTTTTTCTGGCAAAGATGATATGTTAATTGGTATTCGATTTTTAATAGGAACAGAATTACATTATGGCTGGATAAAAATAGATGTTGCAGCAGATTATAAATCTGTAACTGTAAAAGAAGTAGCCTATGATATTAGACCAAATGTAGAAATACGAGCTGGAGAAAAATAATTACAAACACAATTAATAATAAATAAAAACATGAAAAAATTAACATTACTACTTTTTGTAGCAATAAGTATGATTGCTTGCTCAAAGAAAAACGAATCAAATTCAACTGTAAATGAAAAAAATCATCTTAGTTTTAAAATAGATGGTGTGTATTGGGAAGCTGATAAAGCAAGTGTATTTGGAAGTTATCATTTAACCGAAGAATTGGGTCCAAAAATTATTAATATATCTGGCGATAAAGGAAGTGGTGCTACTCAACAATCATTTATCATTAATTTGTACAACACAGATAAAGAAGGCACCTACACAGTAAATGTTCCAAACAATGGTACAGCTACGACAAATCAGAATATAGCTCAGTTTGCAAACCTCACAGAATCTAATTATTTATGTGGAGGCATGTTACAAGGCAATCAACTTACAATCAATATTTCCAAAGTATCTCAAAAACCTCAAATTGTAGAAGCTACCTTTAGTGGAACGATGCAGTGCGTTGAGGGAAATACAATAGCTATTACAGAAGGGAAAATAATTTATTACGAATAATAATATACTATTAATAATCTTTAAATTTTAAACTATGAAAAAATTACAGGCAATCATTTTAGGAGCAATCATTATTACATTAATCAGTTGTTCAAAAGAGACAACCAACAACAACACAACAACAGATAATCCTAATATCAATCATCGTGTTATAAATAAAACACTGAGTACTGCATTAGATAGTACTCGAGAAATGTTAGAAATTGATATAGACGATAATGATACATCAGATTATGCAATACAAATGGAACTTCGTAGCCAATATAAATCTGTATCAATTGTCTGTATTCCACTTGGCAATTATACATTATCAACTGTTACTGATGGTGAATCACAAAATATAGTAACTAAGCTTACTAATAATACTTTAATAAATGCAAGTGCTACTAATTGGAATCAACTTTCAGCATATGCATTTTATAGAACTGATATTACACCAACTGTAAATCTTGGACATGCTGGTGCTGGCGATATATTGACAGGCGTTCAATTTGCAATAAATGGAAAGATGCATTTTGGTTGGATACTCGTAAATGTCTCAGCAAATATGAAAACAGTAACTGTAAAAGAAGTTGCTTATGACATAAGACCAAATACAACTATAAAAGCAGGCGAAAAATAATTCATTCAATACAAAAAGTAAAACACATGAAATCAATTCTCATTATTACAATGACATTGCTCATTGGATTAAATTGCTACGCACAAAATCCAGTTGGCAAATGGAAAAAAATATCAGTTGTTTCTTCTTATAAAGGTGAAACTTTCGATTCTCACAAAGCATTGCTTACACAACGACCTTGTGCTGCAAAAATTATCTATAAAATTAATGCCGATGGCACTTACAGATTAGATGCATCAGGCAGTGGTTGCGATGATAGCTACAAGAAAATACAAGAAAAACTTTGGAGTGAAACCAAATGGAAATTGGATGGCAATAAGATGAATATTTATGTTATTGACCCAAGCTTAGGCGATATTTATACTGTTACTTTTTCTGGAAATAAAATGATATGGAAAAATGAATACGATGTCATTACTTATCAAAAATTATAAAAAAAAATAAAACCATAAATCATGAAAAATCTATTTTATTTATTCTTAATCATTGGCGTTTATGCTTGTGACAAAGATTTAAACTTACCAAAAATTATAGACAATCCAACAATTACAGTAAATGGCAAATACATTATTGCGCCTTGTGGAGACACAATTATACCAAAAGGAGTAAACTATGCTGTCTATAATTGGGGATGGGATACTTTGGAAAATCTTTTCCCAGAAATTGCAAAAACAGGAGCAAATACAGTGCGAATTGTATGGTATGCGAATAGTGATGGTATAGCGTATAATAATTTAGCATTTTTAGATTCTGCTTTATCTCGATGTATCCAACATAAAATGATTCCCATATTAGAATTACACGACCAAACATGTTTAGATAATAAAGATGCAATTATTGAAACATGTAATTGGTTCACACGAAGTGATGTAAAACCTATTTTAATTAAGCATAAAAAGTGGTTAATGTTAAATCCAGTAAATGAAGCTGGCAAAGTATTGTGGAACAACAACGATGAAATTAGATTTAGAACTATGTATGAAACCATCATTAATAATCTACGTTATGCTGGCTTAGATATGCCATTAGTTTTAGATGCGTCAGATTGTGGACAGCATTTGTATATATGGAGAAATATCGGAGAAGAACTTCTAGGCAAGGATCCAAAAAACAACCTTATTTTTTCAGCGCATACTTATTGGTCATCTTATGCGCAAATATATGGTGGAAATGTTATTTCAATTCTAAATGATGCTGCCAACTGGAACATTCCTATACTCTTAGGAGAAATTGCCAATAAGCAAGATGACAATGAAGGTAACTGTACATTAAACTTAGATATACTTGTAACAATGCAAGTAGCAAATATTAATAATATTGGATACTTAGCATGGATTTGGACACATGACAATTGTTATGAAAGACAGATGACCACCAATGGCAACTTTAATACACTTACTGATTACGGAAATACAATAGTAAATACACCTAGTATGGGAATAAAATTTGCCAAAAAACCAAGTTGTTGGTAGATATGATACAATCTCTAAATAAAATATCTATAAATCAAAAACAGAAGCCATGAAAAATCTATTTTATTATTTAATCCTAATGGTAGGTCTTTATTCTTGCATTCCTACTGGCGGTGGTACACCAACACCTATCATAAACAATCCAACAATTACAGTAAAAGGTAAACACATTATTGCACCTTGTGGTGATACAATTATTCCAAAAGGAGTTAACTATGCCGTTTACGGTTGGGGCTGGAATGCTTCAGAAAATCTATTTCCTGAAATAGCAAAGTCTGGTGCCAATACAGTGCGCATTGTATGGTATGCCAATAACAATGCACCTATATATAGCAATCTAGCCTTATTAGATTCTGCATTGTCTCGTTGTATCCAAAATAAAATGATACCTATCTTAGAACTACACGACCAAACTTGTTCTAATAATACAGCAGCTATTATTACTACTTGCAATTGGTTCACACAAGCTAACGTAAAAGCAATTTTATTAAAACACAAAAAGTGGTTAATGATAAATCCTGTGAACGAAGCGGGCTATGTGAAATGGTATAACAACGATGAAAATAGATTTAAAACAATGTATGAAACCATCATTAATAATCTTCGTAATGCTGGTTTAGATATGCCATTAGTGTTAGATGCTTCAGATTGCGGACAACATATCAGTTTATGGAAAAATATTGGTGCAAGTTTACAGAATACAGACCCAAAACACAACCTAATATTTTCAGCACATACTTATTGGTCTGCCTATGCACCAACGGCATCTGCTATTACTACACTTTTAAACGATGCTGCTACTTGGAATATTCCTATTATGTTAGGTGAAATTTCCAATAGACAAGATGACAATGCAGGCAGCTGTACTTTAAACTTAGATATAGCAACAACTATGCAAGCTGCACATACGAATGGTATTGGATACTTAGCTTGGATTTGGATACAAGACAATTGTGGAGCAAGACAAATGACCACCAATGGCAATTATAATACGCTTACAGCATACGGAAATACAATAGTAAATACGGCTAATACAGGAATAAAGTTTGCCAAAAAACCAAAATGCTGGTAATTTATTTTTAATAAAAAATGTAAAACTATAAAACTATGAAAAACTTAAAATTAATAACGCTAATGCTATGCATAATAATAGCTACAGCATGCAAAAAAGAAAAAGATTCAGCAACAGATTATAGTATTGAAGCAGGAGGGGGAGGAAGTTACATTTTAAGGCAGGACCATACACTTTGGGCTTGTGGTTACAACCGTGAAGGACAATTAGGAGATGGAACCTATACTAATAAAAATAAACTTATAAAGATTACAGGTAATGTGAAAGCTATAAGTAGCTCAACCCAAATACTTGTATTAAAAACAGACAATACACTCTGGGCTTGTGGTAATAATACTTATGGACAACTCGGCGATGGCACAAATATTAATAGCAATCAACTTATAAAAATTACTGATAATGTGAAAGCAATAGATGCAGGTTTAAACCACTCTTTAATATTAAAAACAGACAATACACTCTGGGCTTGTGGTAATAATACTTATGGACAACTCGGCGATAGTACAAACACCAATAGTAAACAACTCATAAAAATTACAGAGAATGTAAAAGCAATGTGTAGTAGAGGTGAACACACTTTAGTATTAAAAATAGACAATACACTCTGGGCTTGTGGTAATAATGCTTATGGACAACTCGGCGATGGAACAAACACTAATAGCAATCAACTTATAAAAATTACTGATAATGTGAAAGCAATAGATGCAGGTTTAAACCACTCTTTATTATTAAAAACAGACAATACACTTTGGGCTTGCGGTGAAAATAAATTTGGACAATTAGGCGATGGAACAAACACTAATAGCAACCAACTCATAAAAATTATAGAAAATGTAAAAGCGATGAATGCTGGTATATACCACACTTTAGTATTAAAAACAGACAATACACTTTGGGCTTGCGGTTATAATGCTGAAGGAGAACTCGGCGATGAGACAAACATCAATAGGAATCAACTCACAAAAATTACAGAGGATGCAAAAACAATGAGTGCTGGATTTGATTTTACTTTAGTATTAAAAAATGATAATACACTTTGGAGTTGTGGTAATAATGCTTATGGACAACTCGGCGACGGAACATTAACAAATAGAAATACACTAACACCAATGCATATACCTTGGTAATTTTTTTAGGAAAAGTAAAAACAAGATTTAATAAAAACATCTATTAACAAAAACTATAAAACTATGAAAAACTTAAAATTAATAACGCTAATGCTATGCATAATAATAGCTACAGCATGCAAAAAAGAAAAAAATATTGCAAGCTCAGATTACAGCATAGATGCAACAGCAAGTAATACCTATATCTTAAGACCAGACCATACACTTTGGGGTTGTGGCAGAGGTAGCTATGGTATATTAGGTGATAGCACTATTTCGAAAAGCACAACCTTAGTAAAAATTATGGAAAACGTAATAGCCACCAGTTGTTTTGGAGGACATATATTAGTTATTAAATCAGACAATACACTTTGGACTTGCGGTTATAATACTAATGGACAACTCGGTGATGGCAGTATCACGAATAGAAATATTTTCAAAAAAATAGCTGATAATGTGAAAGCCATTAGTGCTGGTGGAAATCACTCTTTAGTATTAAAAACAGATAATACACTTTGGGCTTGTGGTAATAATAACTATGGACAACTCGGTGACAATACAAATAATGACAGATACGAACTTATAAAAATAGCAGAGAATGTAAAAGCAATGAACGCTGGTTTTGAAAATACTTTTGTACTTAAGACAGACAATACGCTTTGGGCATGTGGCAGAAATAATTATGGGCAATACGGCAATGGCACTGATATAGATAGTAATCAATTAGTAAAAATTGCAGATAATATAAAAACAATGAGTGCAGGAACACATCATACTTTAGTGCTGAAAAATGACAATTCTCTCTGGGCTTGTGGTAATAACAGTTCTGGTCAACTTGGCGATAGCACAAAAATAGAAAAAACTCGATTAATTGAAATTGCAACAAATGTAAAATCTGCAAGTGCAGGCGGCTTCTATTCATTAGTAATAAAAAATGATAATACCTTATGGGGATGTGGTAGTAATTTTATTGGTGAACTTGGCGATGGTACTGGAATTGATAAGATAGTTTTGACAAAAATTACAGATAATGTTAAGTTGGTAAGTGCTAAATGGCAACATAGTGTAATACTAAAAACAGATAATACAATTTTAGCATCTGGAGTAAATGCACTTTTCGGGCAACTTGGCGATGGTACTACTATAGATAAAAAAACCTTTACACCAATGTATATACCTTGGTAATTTTTTTAGGAAAAGTAAAAACAAGATTTATTAAAAACATCTATTAACAAAAACTATAAAACTATGAAAAACTTAAAATTAATAACACTAATGCTATGCATAATACTAGCTACAGCATGCAAAAAAGAAAAAAACACAACTAAAATTGTAGCAATTGCAACTGGGTTTGAATACTCTTTAGTACTAAGAGCAGATAATACACTTTGGGCTTGTGGCAATAATTCTGCAGGACAACTGGGTGATGGTACTAATACTCATAAAAATCAACTTATAAAAATTACAGACAATGTAAAAGCAATAAGCGCTAAATCTAGTCACACCTTACTACTAAAAAAGGATAATACGCTTTGGGCTTGTGGTTCTAATGCTTATGGACAATTAGGTGATAGCACTACAACCAATAGAAATACCTTAGTAAAAATAGCCGATAATGTAAGTGCAATCAATGCCGGAATATTTCATAGTTTAGTCTTAAAAACAGATAATACACTTTGGGCTTGTGGAGATAATGATTATGGACAATTGGGTGATGGCTCCAATACAGATAGAAATCAACTCAAAAAAATTACAGACAATGTAAAAGAAATAAGTGCAGGAGGATATTATAGCTTAGTATTAAAAATGGACAATACACTTTGGGCTTGTGGTTCTAATGCTGGTGGTGAATTAGGCGATGGCACTATTACAGATAAAAATACTTTGGTAAAAATAGCCGATAATGTAAGCACAATGAGCGCTGGAACATCTCATACTTTAGTACTGAAAAATGACCATACACTTTGGGCTTGTGGTTCTAATTTTTTTGGTCAACTAGGAAATGGGTCCTATGCAGATACAAATAGACTTACAAAAATTACTGAAAATGTAAAAGCAATGAATGCTGGCTATGATTATACTTTAGTTTTAAAAAACGACAATTCACTTTGGGTTTGTGGTTATAATAGTAGTGGACAATTAGGCGATGGTACTACTATAGAAAAAGTTATTTTAGTAAAAATTGCTAATAATGTAAGTACAATGAGTGCTGTAGGATTACACTGCTTAGTATTAAAAAATGACAATTCACTTTTTGCTTCTGGTAATAATTATTATGGACAATTAGGAGATAGAACAACCACAGATAAATATACACTTACACCAATGTATATACCTTGGTAATTTTTATAGGAAAAGACATCAACAACAATAAAGAAGATGTTTTTGTACAATTACAGGTACAGTAATAAACACAAACAACTTCATTTTTTCATAGTTTTGGCTCAAAACATATTTATTTATGTTTTGAGCTTTTTTAGTTTATTAATAGATATTTCTAAGAATTGATAAATATATAGAAGTATATACATCAATACATAAAGCGTAATACTAAAATAATCAAACAAACGTTTGGATATTCAATGCATGCATTGTATTTTTGTCTTATCTAAAGTATATTAATCTAAAAAACAAATTAAAATGAGCGCAGGAGCAACAACAAAAAACTTACTAAAAGGTGGAGAGTTTCTAGTAAAAGAAACAGACTTCAATGATGTGTTTACACCTCAAGATGTTTCTGAAGAGCAACAAGCAATCAGACAAGCAGCTGTAGATTTTCTAGATGCTGAAGTTTTAAAACATCCACATTTAGCCAATGAAGTAGATTTAGAATTAACTAAAACACTACTAGAAAAAATTGGAGAATTAGGACTTTTAGGCTTAGCTATTCCAGAAGAATATGGTGGCATGGGTCAAGATTATAATACAAATTCTATAGTAGTAGAAGCTATGGCAAAAGCACGTTCATTTACACTTTCATGGGGTGCGCATGTTGGTATTGGTTCATTGCCAATCGTATATTTCGGAAACGAAGAACAAAAACAAAAATATCTACCAAAATTAGCATCAGGAGAATTAAAAGCATGTTATTGTTTAACTGAGCCAGGAAGTGGTTCTGATGCATTAGGTGCAAAAACACGTGCAGACTTAAATGCAGAAGGCACTCATTATATACTTAATGGACAAAAAATGTGGATCACAAATTCTGGTTTCGCAGATGTTTTCATCGTATTTGCACAAATAGATGGCGATAAATTCACAGGATTTATTGTAGAAAAAGATATGCCAGGCTTATCATTAGGTGCCGAAGAAAAGAAAATGGGTATCAAAGGTTCTTCAACAAGATTAGTATTCTTAGAGAATGTAAAGGTTCCCAAAGAAAACTTATTAGGAGAAATAGGCAAAGGACATTTAATAGCATTCAATATCTTAAATATTGGACGTCATAAATTAGGAATTGGCTCAGTAGGTGGCGCAAAAGAAGTATTGGGACACGCAGCAAGATATGCAATGGAACGTCAACAATTTAAAACACCAATTGGAAAGTTTGGAGCTATTCAATATAAAATTGCAGAAATGGCAATCCAAATATATGCATCAGAAAGTGCTTGTTATAGAGCAGGAGACTCGATTGATAATATGGAAAAAGAACTAATCAATCAAGGAAAACCATTTCAAGAAGCAATACTTGGTGCAGCAGATGAGTATTCAATCGAATGTGCTTTCTTAAAAGTACATGGCTCAGAAGTATTAGATTATTGCGTAGACGAGGCAGTACAAGTACATGGTGGAATGGGCTTCTCAGAAGAAACTGATGTTTGTGGCGCATATAGAGATGCACGTATCAATAGAATATTTGAAGGTACTAACGAAATCAATAGACTATTAACTGTTGATATGCTGATAAGAAGAGCAATGGGCGGAAAAATTGACTTAATGACACCAGCAATGGCAATACAAAAAGAGTTGATGAGTGTTCCAGATTTCTCTTCAGATGATGATGAAAATATTTTATCAAATGAAATTAAAGCTGTAAAAAATGCTAAAAAAGCAGTATTACTAACAGCAGGTGCAGCAGTTCAGAAATTAATGCAAAAATTAAAACATGAACAAGAAATTTTAATGAATATTGCAGATATGATTTTAGAAGTATATGCAATGGAATCATCGTTATTACGTCTACAAAAATCAATTGCAAAAAATGGCGAAGCAGCATGCGAATTAGAAATTGCTATTGTAAAAACATACATTAGTGATGCTATGGAGAAAATAAACATACATGGCAAACACGCATTGCAATCTTTTGCAGATGGTGATGAATTGAGAATTATGTTGATGGGATTAAAAAGATATACAAAATCTGATATCTACAATACAAAAGTAGCAAGAAGAAAAATTGCAGATAAGGTATTAGAAGAAGGAAGATATTGTTTCTAAAAAAGAATAAGTTTACTTTTATTTTAAAGGCTACCAACTCAGGTAGCCTTTATATTTATATGCTAATTTAACCCGAATTATTCATTTGGGAGAAGAAAATAGATTAATAAGTAGCTATCAAATTATCTATTATTTCAAAAACTGAACTCCAACTATATTCTTGAATTGCTATTTTTCTACTTTCTATTGCTAATGTATTCCATACTTGTTCGTCATTCATCAATGTAATAATATCCTCAGCAAAGATTGTTGCATCATCTGCAATAAAAATATGTTTTTTGTTTTCTGCTTTTAAGCCTTCGGTACCTATTGATGTTGTAACACATGGAATGCCACGATACATAGCTGAAATAACTTTTACTTTTATGCCACTTCCGAAACGTAATGGGACAATAAAACATTTTGCTTGCTTGAAGTATGGCTCAACATCATCTACAAAACCTAGTAATTTTACTTCTTTAATATTTTTTACTTTTTCTACAATTCGTTTATCTGGATTTTTGCCAATAATATTGAAAGTAATTTGTGGTATTTGTGCTTTTAGTTTATCCCAAATTTCATCGAAAAACCAAAGCAAGCCATCAATATTTGCTTCCCAAGTTAGTGTGCCAATATACAACAACTGAAAATTATTTTTATCGAAATGCAATGCTGGCTCATCTATCAAGTTATCGTCGCCAAGATGGTATGTGGTATGAAAATTATTATTTTGAACGCCATTATTCTTTAGCTCAAGTTCATCATTTGGCGAAGCTAAAATGGCTTTTGTTTCATTACAATATTGTATTTCTAATCTTTGTAATAATGTAGCTTGTATTTGTAGAATAAGTTTCTTGATTAGATTTTTCTCGACTGCTGCTGCACGCTTCCACATCTTAAATTCTGCATTGTGCTGATGAATAATTGTTTTTGAAAAATATTGCTTTGGAATGTATTGAAACATATCTACATGATCTACAAAAATGACATCATATTTCTGCCAAACATTATCTAATATTTTTTGCAATTCTTTACTGTAATTTCTGTAAAATGAAATTGGCTTCAATTTGCTATTTGCTATTACAATATTTTTTGCTGTTCTTGGAATATCTGCCTTAGCATAAAATATTTCTTGATATGGTATTTCGTGCTTTATTTGTTCTAAATAAATTTCATTATTGTCTTTTAGTAAACATGCTATATCTACATGGTGTTTTTGTGATAAGTGCAATGCTGTTCTATATGATTTGATGATGCCTCCACTGTGTGGCGGAAATGGAAGTTGCGTGGTTAGAAATAGAATATTCTTCTTCATCATTAATCAAAAAATTGCCAATTTACACCAACTCTAAATGTTCTATCTAAGTAACCATAATTTGGTGCTGTGTAGATTCCTTTTTGTTTAAACATACCTTGATTAGCATGCTCTAATCGCATAAAAATTCCTGTTCTTCTTACATACAAATTAAAAAATATATCTAAAATTGGATAAAACTTTAACTTAGTATTTTGCTGTAAATAAAATTCTGCCAAGGCTGGTTGGTATGCATTACCATAAAAATTTGTATTGTATCTTAAATCAAATCCTACGTGTGCTTTTAGCTTTCCGCTTATCCAACCACCTTTGTAATAAAGTGTAGTTTGCATAGCAAATACTGGCATTTTTATGACATTTCTGTTTGAAATATATTGTACCCAAAATTGATTTCCAAAGTATAGAAATTTAAAATCAAAATCTTTTTGAACATAAAACTGCAACACATTAATTGATTTTTGATGTTGCCTTACAATTGATGAGGTGTCATAATATATGTAGTTTTTTACAAGATAATTATCTAGTCTTGCAAACAACATTTGCTTTTGCCAATTAAATTGTACGCTTGTTCTATTATTCAAAATTTTATTAAAATTATTATTCCAAATAAAATGATTGGATAATAATTCGTTTTCTTTTTGTGTTGGAGAACTTATTTGAAAAAGATTACCAATACTCAAATTTATTTCTCTATTGATAGCATACGATAAATTTGCATTCAATTGCAAATTGCCAATGTATTTTGGAGAAAGATTAATTATAGTCTGGACGAAATATTTCAACTTTGCACTATCGTTTTTAGAAGCAATTCCACCAACTAAATTTAAATCAAAAATATTTTTATCAATACTATATTGCTTGTATTTTATTGCATCAAATGACAATCCTATTTTATATAAAAATGGTAACCTATTGTTACTATCATTATAGTTTCTAAATGCTATTGTATTATTTATTGTCCATGATTTTGTAAAATCGTGTGTGGAGTCTGCATTCAAATAATGATTTGTAAAAAATGTAGAATCTGCATCATAAATTTTGAATAAGTATTTTTCATTTTTGTAAGAAAAGTGATGTTCTAATGCATATTTTGGATGTATGTGTTTTTGAGTTACTGTATCATTCAGTGTGTCTATTGTTTTTTTACCAAGATTGAATGTTTGTATAAAGAAAACTTCTTTCTCTACATATTTATTGGTTGCTGTAGTTAAATTCACGTCGGCAAACTCTTTATTTTTTTTGCCTTTGTAAATCTCATTGGTGTACACGTCAGCAATTGCCCAGCCACCATTTTCTTGATTTTTTACATTATTAAATAAGAATGCAAATTTTATATCATATCTATTACTTTTGCTTCTAAACCATTGTTCTAATCCTAAATTATTATATATACTTTCTTGTCTTTGAGCCTGACCTTTGAAACTATTTCTTCTGTAATACAAACCTATGTTTGCTTGTTTATTTATATTTATTGAAAAATCTGCGCCGCCAATAATTTCCTCTTTTGCGCCAAAAATAAAATCTAAGTTGGTGTACGGTGTTTTGGTATCAAAGAATTTTAATTTATTTTTTTGTAATTGGTATAGTTTAAAACTATTATAGCCTGTTGCAAAACCTATATTTCTGTTGTATTGAAACATTAATGGATAATATGCTGTACCAAAATTTCCAATATTATAATATGGTACATCTTGTTTTTCTGTGGCATTGTATCTGTGTAAGTTTTGCGTTATACTATCTATCTTTCTGAGTTCTGGATTTTCAAGTGTAAGATATTTAGTATCATATTGCAATACTGGATTTGGTGTGGTAATGCGTGTTTGTGCCATCAGCATCGAATAGCTACAACATACTATCAGAAAAATAAAAAGTCTACACACAAGACAAAAATACAATTTTATGCCTGCACGTATTAATATTTATTTGTAAAATAATAATCTAAATAAGCTTTGATAGTTTGCTCAAATGTTTGACTATTTCTAGATTTTATTTTTATTTGAATAGGTTGCACCCAAATATTAATTTGTTTTGCCTCGAACCAAGCTTTGTGTGGCAAAAACTTGACAGCATCTTTTTCTGTGGTAATCCAATTTTTAGATTTTTCTTCTGCCAATATTTCTTCAAAATCATTTATAGTATAATGATGATGGTCGTTGTATTCGTAATGTTGAATATTGTGAATTGAGTTTAGATGACTATATATACTAGCTGAGTTGGCAATGCCTGTGATTAATATCAGTTGCTCGTCTGGAATTGAATGATTGTGAAAAAGCGCATAAATGGTATTGTACTGTATGTACGAAAAGAATACTTTTTGATGTGGTGTTGGATTTATTTTTTGTTCTAGCTGCAACATTTCATCATTTGCAATTGTTGGCTTACAATTACTTACAATAATAATGTCTGCTCTATCTTTTGCCTGAATTGGCTCACGCAAAGAGCCAAGTGGTAAAATCTTATCATTCCAAAATGGATTTTGGTATGTTGTTAGTAGAATATTTAACTGTGCTTTTACACTCAAATGTTGGAAACCATCATCCATAATAATTGTTTGTACATCTGGTGCAAATGAAAGTAATTGTGGTATAGCATATATTCTTTGCTCGCCTACAGTTACTTCTGTGTATGGATATTTTAATTTTAGTAAAAGTGGCTCATCGCCTACATCTTCTGATTGGTGTGTTGTTTTTACTTTTACAAAACCTGAAGTTTTCCTTTTGTATCCTCTGCTAATGACACCAATTTTGTATTCTTGTTGTAGTAATTCAATTAGGTAAGCTACCATTGGTGTTTTGCCTGTGCCACCTACACTCAAGTTTCCTATACAAATAACAGGCAAACTAAAGTGTGTGCTTCCTAAAAAAGAAGATTTATACAACCAATATCTAATGTAGATGATTAGTAAATATATTCTGGAAATGATATATTTTATGCTATTTACAATCATGTTTTTGTAACAGCATAGCGTAAGAATTTTGAGATTTATTAAGCAATTTCTTCGTCAGAAAGCTCAATAGTTTCTTTAACATCAAATAATATTCTGCCACAATGCTCACATACTATAAGTCTTTTTTTAGAACGAATTTCTGCTTGTGTTTGTGCTGGTATAAATCCAAAACAACCACCACATGCATTTCTATCTACATTTACAACTGCTAAACCGTTTTTGTAAGAATTTCTAATTCTAGTATATGCATTTAATAATCTGTCTTCAATATTTTTAGACATTTCTGCTGCATGACCTTTTAGTTCTTCTTCTTCTTTTTCAGTTTCTTCAATGATGTGACTAAGTTCTTTTTTCTTTGCAGCAAGGTCTTTTACTTTTTGTTCGTGTTTTGTTTCTGCAAGTTCTAAGCTAGATGACAAATTATCTAAAGAGAAAGTTGCGTCTTTAATTTTTTTCTCAGCTAATTGAATTTCTAATTTTTGTAATTCAATTTCTTTATTTAAAGCATCGTACTCTCTATTGTTTTTTACGTTAGTAAGTTGTTTGTCGTATTTTGTTATCAAGTTGTTTGCATCCTTGATACTTTGCTTTCTTGTTCCAATACTATCGTTGGTATCTTTCAGTTCTGTACTAAGTTTTTCTATTCTTTTCTCCAATCCAGAAATCTCATCTTCCAAATCAGCAACTTCGATTGGTAGTTCACCTTTTAATATTTTGATTTGATCTATTTTAGAATGAATAGCTTGTAACTCAGCTAATTGTTCTAATTTTTCTGCCACACCTGTTAAATCTTTCTTTTTTGCCATCTTCTATATATAATTTATTGGATTTGTATTATTTTCAGTAATTTGAACCGCAAAATTAGGAAATTTTTTTGTTATAATTTCTAAAAATATTTCTGAAGTAAACTGTTCACTCTCAAAATGTCCAACATCAGCTATAAGTATTTGATTATCAGCATCAAAAAATTTATGGTAGGTAAAATCTCCAGTAATAAAAATATCTGCACCTTGACGAATTGCCTCATTTAACAAGAAACTTCCAGAACCACCACACCAAGCAACTTTTTGTATTGGTTTACCTAAAAGTGTTGTATGTCTAATCATTTTTGCATTAAATTGTTGCTTTAGAAAATGTAAAAATACTGTTTCGTCTATTGGATGCTCTAAATTACCAATCATTCCAGAGCCTATTGTTTGGTTTGTATTCTCAAATTGTATGATTTCATATGCAACTTCCTCGTACGAATGACTACTAATGAGTGCATTCAATACTTTTTGTTCTACATAATTAGGAAAAATAACTTCTATCTTTTGTTCTTCAACTTTGTTTCTTATTTGCTTGTCACCAACTTTGGGTTGTGCTAATTCATTTGGAAAGAAAGTGCCCAATCCATTTGTACTAAAACTACATTCTGAATAATTTCCAATGCTACCTGCGCCTACATCAAACAATGCTTTTAGTACTTGCTCACATGCATCTGATGGCACATAAGTGTATAGTTTTTTTAGCGTACCTTTTTTAGGTAATAATATTTTTGGCTGGTGTATATTTAATTTCTCTCCAATTTTATAATTTACGCCTAACTGTACATTATCCAAATTTGTATGCGCTGCATAGATGGCAATATTATTTTGAATAGCATTTATAATAATTCTTTCTATATAATTTTTTCCAGTTATCTGTTTTATTCCACTAAAAACAATTGGATGATGCGCAATTATTAAATTACAATTCTTTGCAATAGCTTCTTCTAGTATACATTCAATACTATCTAAGCATATTATAACTCCTGTACATTCATTGTTTTTTTGTCCAACAATTAATCCAGCATTATCATATTGTTCTTGATAATTTGTTGGTGCAAATTTTTCTATTTCTGATATAATGTCTGCAATCTTCATGATGTAAAAATACTAAATGTCTACCTAGTTTTTATCTATTGTTAAACAGTATTGTACTATATATTTTCTAACTTGTGCTTAGTGAATAATAATATCATATGAAATCATTTAATAATAAAATAGTTGTAATTACTGGTGCTGGCTCAGGAATTGGTAGAGCTTTATCGATTGCTTTTGCTAAAAACGGTGCTCGCTTAGCATTATCAGACATAAATAAAGATGCCTTGACTGAAACTGTGCGTCTTTGCAAAGCAACAGATATTTATACAGAAACATTTAACGTTTCGGACAAAAAACAATTTCAACAATTTGCAAAAAACACTATAAAACACTTTTCTACAGTAGATATTGTTATTAATAATGCAGGCGTGGCATTAGGCAAATCTAAATTGATAGATTTGACTTACGAAGAATTTGAATGGCTAATGGGCATCAATTTTTGGGGCGTTGTGTATGGTACAAAAGAATTTTTACCTTATTTGATTGCTAAAAAGAAGTCGCTATTGTCAATATTTCTAGTTTGTTTGGGTTGGCTGGCATTGCAGAGCAAGTGCCATATTGTGCATCAAAATTTGCAGTAAGAGGCTTATCTGAGTCATTGAGAATGGAATTGATGGATACGAATGTAAAAGTACATTCTGTACATCCTGGTGGTATTAAAACAAATATTGCCAACAATGCACGTGTTACTTCAAATGCAAACCAAGAAGAAGCAAAAAGTATGTTGGAGAAGTTTAACGAAACAGCATTAATACATACACCAGAAAAGGCTGCACAAGTCATTATGAATGGAATAAAAAATAAGCAAGAAAAGATTATGATAGGTTTTGAAACATATATTGCAGATTCATTGATTAGAGCATTGCCTGAAAAGTACACCACTGTACTTGGAAAACTAATTAAACAACAAATGGGTTGATAAAATAAAAACAGAGAAAGTAATTATTCAATAAATAAGATTTAATATCTTTGAAGAGCTACTATTTAGTAGCTCTTTTTTTATTTATGCAACAGATTAGAAACATACCTCAGAAGTATTTGAATATTATTTTCGTATTTGCATCATTATTGGTTTACAATAGTATTATATTATATAAATACAAAAACTATGGTCTACTAACAAGAAACTACATATTAGCACAGTTTTCATTTACATATCAAAAAGTTGGATTTATATCACGTGGACTTGTGCCAAGTATTTTAGAGTTATTTGATATGAATAGCAAAATATATATTTTAATATGTTTTAACATATTTATTATATTATATACATACGCGATTTTAAAGATATTAAATCTATATAGTGCTAGTAAAACAAGATTATCTGTAATAGCATTTTTATTTCTATTTTTTGGTGTTCCGCATTTTGCACAAGATGCATTTAGAATGGATTTAGTAATTCAAACTATTTGTCTATTTATATTTATATCATTAAAAAGACACCAAATCATAGCTGTATTAATATTGTCAATAATTTCTATGTTTGTGCACGAAGCATCTATATTTTTAATAATACCTATTTTATTTATTTCCAAACTAAGTACATACAAAAAAATTTCAACAACAATATTTCTGTCATTATTGTTTATTCTAATTTCAATTTATTCTACAAAAATTAATGAACATTATGCAATTAAACTAGTACAAAATTATTTACATATTTATTCTATTCCAAAAGAAATTTATTTATTGCATATACAAAAAATTGATACTACTTTTACAAATATATTTTCAACATATAATTTGTCAATTTTAATTTTAGTTGGATTTATATATATAGTTATCTTGATATTTTCATTCCCAAAACTATTTAAAGCAAATACTTATAAGTTTTCATTTCTTGTTTTTTTTCCTTTATTATTATGTCTTATTGCTGTTGATTATTATAGATGGTATTGCTTTATGTTTTTTCTTGCAATGATTATGTATTATAATTATGGTTATATATTTACAAGGAAGTCGTTTTATATTCTATTAGGAACGACTATTTTATTAGGAATTCCAGATTCTATTAATCTTAGATTTGGTGTCTTACCATTATTACTACAAATTATAGGGAAATAGTATGGAAATTGAAGAAATCAATGTTTTTACAAATGGTGATGCTCGCAAATTGAGTACATGGTCTAATTTCCCTTATTTTTTTACTGAAAGTTTAAAATCTAAAGGAATCAAGGTAAATTATATCAATACACAGCCAAATAAGATTCTAAAAAATATTTACAAATTTTCCATTTGGCAAATTTTAAAAGGAACTCCCAAATACGACAGCTATGATTATTATAGAACAAAATTTAATAGATTTTTTGTTAATAAAATTATTAAAAATGCTGTTAGAAAATACCCAAATGCGGATGTCAATTTATTTTTAAATTTTAGTTTCTCAGCAAAACCGTTTTCAGCAAAGCCAACAATACTATTTGGTGATTGGACATATGAGTTATATTTTAAACAATTTAAAAACAGGAAGCCTTCTAATTTGGAGCAATCTTTTATTGATGCAGAAAATAATTGCATAGAAACTGCTAATGCTGTTTTTGTGATGTTTCCAAGAATGGCAAAATTAATTCAAGCTCGATATAAAAATCCAAATATCTATAACTTGAGTGGCTATTTCATCAACTCTACTCAGAATACAAATGCCGATGATATAATACAACAGAAGTTACATTCTTATAAATTATTATTTATTGGTACTATAAAATATATTGAAGGTGCAAATATTTTAATTGATGCAGTAAGCAAGCTATTACCAAAGTATCCAAAATTAGAAGTACATATTATTGGCATGAAATCATCTGATTTTAATAAACTTCCAGATTTTGTACATTGTTATGGTTATTTAGATAAAGCAAAAAATGATGATAGAAATATCTATAACAACTTAATGGAAAGTGCAAAAATGATTGTAAATACAACACCAAAATGGAGTGGTTTCTCTTCAGTAATTGAAGCTATGTATTTTTACAATCCAGTAATAACTACTGCCTATGATGACTTTTTTAGAAACTTTTGATACTCCAATAAATTTTGGCATTATCAATAAAAGTAATAACACACTTGCCGAAGAAATTAGTAATATTATTGAAGATATCAATTACACACAACTTTGCATGAACGCACACAATGCTGTAAAAGATTTTACTTGGGAAAATTATATTAATAAGTTCATTAAAGTACTTAAATCACTCTAAACTTCTGCTGCTAATCTTGCGGCTTGGTTGATGGCTCTTTTGGCATCTAGCTCGCCTGCTTCGAAAGCACCACCTATTACATGTACTTTTTTGCCCATTTCCACCAATGGTTGCTCCAAACTACGTTGTGATACTTGTCCTGCACAGATTACAACATTATCACATGGATAAACTTGTGCTTGTTTATCTTTATCTAAGTAATGTAAGCCTTTGTCATCTATTTTTAAGTATTCTACACCAGCTATCATCTTCACTTTTTTCATCTTCAATGTTGTACGATGTATCCAGCCTGTTGTTTTGCCTAATTTTGCACCTACTTTTCCTGCTGTGCGCTGAAACATGACTACCTTTCTTGCTGGTGCTTCTATTTCTTGTTGTATGCCAGCTACACCACCACGTACTTCATTTGTTCTATCTACGCCCCATTCTTTCAGCCATGCTTCTTTATTTAATGTGGTGCTTTCGCCTTCGTGCGTCAAAAATTCCGCCACATCAAAGCCAATGCCACCTGCGCCAATTACTGCAACTGTATCACCTACTTTTGCATTGTTTTTTAATACATCAATATAGCCTAATACTTTTGGATGATCTGTTCCTTCAAAACGCACATCACGTGGCGTAATTCCTGTTGCAATGACTACTTCATCATAATTTGCTAAATCTTTTGCGTCTACTCTTTTATTCAATTGTACATCTACTTTATGTTTTTTCAATTGTACATCAAAATATCTTAAGGTTTCGTAAAATTCTTCTTTACCAGGAATTCTTTTTGCCATATTAAACTGTCCACCAATTTTATCATCTGCATCAAATAATGTAACTTGATGTCCACGCTCTGCAGCAATAGAAGAAAATGCCATGCCTGCTGGACCAGCACCGACAACCGCAATCTTTTTTGATGTTGATGTTGGCAAATATGCTATTTCTGTTTCATGACATGCTCTTGGATTTACCAAACATGATGATAATTTATTTGAGAATGTATGATCTAAGCATGCTTGATTGCAAGCAATACAAGTATTAATTTCTTCTTCCTTACCTTGTTTTGCTTTCTTTACCCAATTTTCGTCTGCCAAAAATGGTCGAGCCATACTCACCATATCTGCGCAACCATCTGCCAAAACTTGCTCAGCCACACTTGGCATGTTTATTCTATTTGAAGTACATAATGGAACTGATACTTCTGGTTTTAATTTTTGTGTTACCCAAGAGAATCCTGCTCTTGGTACAGATGTTGCAATGGTTGGTATTCTTGCTTCGTGCCATCCAATTCCTGTGTTTATTATTGTTGCACCAGCTTTCTCTACATTTTTTGCTAATTGAACAATTTCTTCCCAAGTACTACCATCTTCTATCAAATCTAACATAGACAAACGATAAATGATGATAAAATCTTTACCTACTTTTTGTCTTGCTTTTTCTATAATTTCTATTGGGAATCGCATTCTATTTTCATAGCTTCCACCATATTCATCAGTTCTTTGGTTAGTATGTTTTACTAGAAATTGATTAATTAAATAACCTTCGCTTCCCATAATTTCCACGCCATCGTATCCTGCTTCTCTGGCAAGTGCAGCACAATCTGCAAAATCACTGATGGTGCGTTTTACGCCTCTTGTTGTTAGTGCTCTTGGTTTGAATGGATTGATTGGTGCTTGTATTCTACTAGGTGCCACACTTAATGGATGATATGCATACCTACCTGCGTGCAATATTTGCATGGCAATTTTTCCGCCTTCGCTGTGTACTGCATCAGTTACAATTTTATGTCTACGCACATGTGCGCTATTGGTCATTCTTTCTGCAAATGGTTTTAACCAACCTTCCCAATTTGGTGCCATGCCTCCTGTTACTATTAGACCTACATCGCCTTTTGCTCTTTCTGCGTAAAATGCAGCTAATTTATTAAAACCATCTTTGTCTTCTTCTAAATTGGTGTGCATGGAGCCCATCAATACTCTGTTTTTTAATTTAGTAAAACCTAAATCTAATTCTGACAGTAATATTGGGTATTTATTCATCTTATATAATTTCTAGTTAAAAATAAATTCTTTAACTCTAAGGTAATAAAAAAATGAAATTCAATGCGTGCATTGGAAATATTTTATTCAAAAATTATTTTCACTTCAACATAGAATACTGAAAAGATTTTGATACAAAATAAACTAAAACAATAGTTTAGTTTAATTCTGCTTCCATTCTAATTGCCTTTGGAAATAATATATTGTTTTCTAGATGTATGTGTAAGTGTAAATCTTGTTCAAATTCGTTGAGTAATGCATAGGTTACTTTATAAGTATTGCAAGCATCTTCTGGTGGTGTGTATTGGTTGCTTAATGCCTCAATTCTTCTAAATCTTTCGCCTTCAGTATTATGCTCTTCCATCATCATGTGAATTGGATTTTGTACTGTGCCAAATTGTGGTGCATCAAGTTGTTTGTGTTCTTGTTTTGTTCTTAGCATTTTTCTAATGAATGGAAAAAGTATTAATTCTTCCTTTTTCATGTGCACGGTAAGTTCTGCAGCTGACGCATCAAATTGTTCTTTAATTTCTAATAATTCTGGATGATATGGTCCATGAACTTTGCAAACTTTATTTAGATAAGGTGTGATTTCTTGTATTTTTTCTTCTACATAACGATGATGTCTTTTCTCTATATAGTCTACTAATAAATCTAATGGCCATGATTGATAATCAGTTTGTGTATCAGATTTGGCATGTAATGCTTCATCTAAATCTTGGATTACTGCTTTCGAATCAATGTTCTTTAATTCGCATGCTTCTTTAATTGTTCTATTGCCTTGACAACAGAAATCAATATTGTATTTTTTAAATACTGTTGCTGTGCGGTAGTTTTGTGCTACCATTTCTCCGATAATGGTGTTTTCTTGTGCGTTCATATTTTTGTTTTTTTTATGAATAATATTCCGAATATTGATAAGGAAATAACTTTTATCATTTCTAAGATGATATAGTAAAAATGTATGTTTGATGGTAAAACAATCTTGTTTTGAATATGCAATTCTGCTCTAGCATCAAGCGCAGGCAATAGCCAAAATGTTTGAATTAGTAGAATGAAAAATGCAATAGAAAAGTATACATTATTCCAAGTAATTTTCTTTTCATTAGAAAAAAATAAATTTAAAATTATGATGATAGAAAATATCCACTCCATTTTATTTAGTGCATCAAACACGATTCTTCCAATACCTAATCCTAATGGTAGTGTTATGTCTGGTGCGCGAAATTTAAGCCATGCTTCCATAAAACTTATAGCGCAAACAAATCCTATCCAGATATATGTTGAGATTAATGCTATTGGCTGATTTATGGTTTTTACAGTGTTCATAGTAATGGTGTACTTGTATTTTTTCTATAGTGCTCAATTTTGTATTGAAACATTTCTGCCATTCTATTTCCTTGCCATTTTGCACGTTCTGCTTTTTCGCCAACAAATAAATCATCGATTGTTGTATTGAATATTTCTATCCATCTTTCAAAATGAATTTTATCTACTGGCAATTTTGCATGTGGTACAAATGGGCTTCCAAAATATGTATGTTCATCTAGCAATACAGTTTGCCAAAAGCAATACATTTTTTCTAAGTGTTGCTGCCATTTATCATTAATCTTATTATTAAAAATAACTGCGAGCAAATCGTCTTGTCTAATCTTATCATAGAATGTATCTACAAAAAATTTTATATCATCTAATGTTTGTATGTCTTTTTTATAATACTGGATATTCATATCTACTATTTTTGCAAATTTTTTACCTTTTTAAATAAACCAAACCCAACTCTAAGTTTGATGTTAATGATTTTATAGATGTGGTTTCCAGCATTTGTTTAATATCATCTCTTATTTTTTTAAATTGATGATGAACAGGACATGGCATTTTTTCATTGCATTTTTTCAAACCCAAACCACAACTTTTGTATATACTATTTCCATCAATTGCTGATACGATATCACATAGATTTAGTTTTTCAATTTTCTTGAGTTCCATAGAAAAACCACCTGTTGGTCCTTTGCTAGTCATTATTATTTCTTTTCTAGAAAGCTCTTGCAATATTTTAGATGTATATGCTTCTGGTGATTCAATTGCTTTGGCTACATCTTTTAGACTTACCTTTTTATTGTCTAGTGAGTTACCAGCAATATAGATCGTTGCTTTTATACCATATTCACAAGTTTTAGAAAACATGTAATGAATTTTATCAAAGATAAACATTAATTATAATAGTGGATAAAAATGTCCGTTATTATATTGTGAAATAAAATTAAATTTTAGAGCAACGAAAAAGTCAATGTTTATTTAATTCACTTGGAAATTTATCTTCTATTAGATTTAGATTGATATTATGTTCTAAATATGCTTTTAAGCCATCTAAAACTGTAGTAAAACCACCAGTTTTATCTATTATAGATTGAATTAGATTTGGGTCATCTACATCAAAACCATAATTTTTTATGGTTACATAAGTCTTATGTTCTGAAAGTTCTAGAAACTCAAATACAATTGTTGTTGTAGGATTTTCCCATTCTATGACAATTTTTTTATTTGCAATAATTTCTTTTACAAATACTTTAGTAGAAAAATTATACATTTTCCAAGTCCACTCAATTGTTTCATTTTCTTCCAATCGTCCACTAGATTTGCTAAACCAAAAGTTTGTAGTAATATTTGGGTTAATAAATGCATCGAAAACTTCTACAATTGGCTTTCTAATCATCATTTGCGTTTCAATAATTATATTTTGTTCTTCCATTTTGTAGATTATATTGCTTATCAAAAGTAAAATTATACGTTTAATAAAACAAAAGAAAAAGAAATTACATGCATTTCAATTATTATAACTTGAATATTTTGTAATTTTATACTATGAATAAATCATTTTTAAATAAATATGGTAGTTGGGCAATAATTACTGGAGCATCAAGTGGTATTGGTGTTGAGTTTGCCAAGCAAATTGCAGCATTAGGTTTAAATACGGTATTGGTGGCGCGTAGAAAGGCAAGATTGGAAGCATTAGCAAAAGAATTAGAATCACAATACAAAATAAAGACACTTTGCGTAGAATGCGATGTCGCAGAAGATGGATTTCAAAACATCATATTAGATGCAACGAAAGATTTAGAAGTTGGTTTAATGGTCAATAATGCTGGCATCAATTGTGAAGGACAATTTTTTAGAGGCGATTTGAATAGAAATATGCAAATGATACAAGTAAATATGAAGGCACCTTTTGTATTGGCTTACGAATATGGCAAAAAGTTTGTTGAGCAAAAAAGAGGTGGAATTATTTTCACATCATCTATCAGTGCTTTTAATGCGCATCCATATCTTTCGCATTATGCTGCTACAAAAGCATACATACTTTCCTTAGCAGAAAGCATGAACTACGAATTTAAAGACAAAAATGTAGATGTGATTGCGCTTTGTCCTGGAATGACTAAATCTGAAATGACAAAAGGCATGAAAGACAGCATGTTGCTGATGGAAGCGAAACCAGTAGTAGAAAGTGCCTTGCAAGAACTCGGAAAATCTGCAGTTATCATTCCAGGCATAGTCAATAAAGTACAATCGTTTATCAATAGTAGAATGTTGGGTAGAATTTCTGCAAGAAATTTTTCTGCCAAAGTTTTAGAAAATGTATTGCCTGGCGTAAAGCAAAAAAAATCAAAAAAATAAATGAGAAAGAAAATAGTTGCTGGCAACTGGAAAATGAATCTTGGAAAAGATGATGCCATTAAATTGGTACAGCAAATTACTAATCAATATGATGAATTAAGTTTGTCTGAAACAAAACAAATGATACTTGCACCAAGTTTTGTGCTTTTAGATATCATAAATGAAGCAATTAAAGGATATTCATTTATCAATATTGCTGCACAAAATTGTAGTGAACATAATGTTGGTGCATACACTGGAGAAGTTGCTGCATCTATGTTAGAAAGTATCGGAATTAATTATTGTATCATTGGTCACTCAGAAAGAAGACAATATTATTATGAAGACAATGATATTCTAATAAAAAAAGTACAACAAGCATTACAATATAATATAAAGCCAATTTTTTGTTGTGGCGAGCCAATTGAGATTAGAACAGCTGAAACATATTTTGAATACATTGAACAACAAATCAAAGCAGTAATTTTTCAATTGAGTGATATAGATTTTAAAAATATTATAATTGCCTACGAACCAATTTGGGCAATTGGAACTGGAAGAACAGCATCTGCTGCACAAGCACAAGAAGTGCATAGATTTATAAGAGATTTAATAGCACAGCAATATAATAAGGAAACTGCAAACCAAACAACCATACTTTATGGTGGAAGTGTGAATGCGCAAAATGCCGCAGATTTATTTTCGTGTGATGATATTGATGGTGCTTTAGTTGGTGGCGCATCATTAAAAAGCAATGAGTTTATTGAAATTACAAAAGCATTAAAATAAATAGTATCTGAAATACAAAAAAATAACATTTTTTGTCATCATAGTGTCTTAGCTTTTCTTAAATTTATAGCACAAGATGAGTAATTACGAGCAATTAATTTTAAAGCTAGATACTTTTATCAAAAAGTATTACCTCAATCAAATTATTAGAGGTTTGCTTATTGCATTCTCATCTATATTGGCCTGTTATTTGGTTGTCAGTCTATTAGAATACAATCTATATTTCTCAACTTCTATTAGAAAAATCATATTAGTATCTTTTCTTGGCTTAACTGCATTTTTTATAGTTAAGTATATTGCAATTCCATTGTTTCAATATCTAAGAATTGGACAATCAATTACACACGAAGATGCTGCAACTATTATTGGCAAACACTTTAGCAATGTAAAAGACAAGCTATTAAATATCTTACAACTCAACCAACAAAGTCAAAATACTTACAACAAAGATTTGATAGAAGCGAGCATCAACCAAAAAATTGATGGGATAAAATTGGTGCCATTTACAAATGCAATCAATATTGCTGAGAATAAAAAATACCTAAAATATCTATTGCCAATTTTGCTTTCAATAGTATCTATTTTGCTTATTGCACCACATATTTTTAAAGAAAGTAACCAAAGACTTATTGCGCCAAATACCACTTTTGCCAAAAAAGCACCATTTGATTTTGTATTAATAAATAAAAGTCTGAAAGCTATTCAGTATGAAAACATAGACATACAATTAAAAATAAATGGGAAAACATTACCTAAAGATGTATTCATTATTTATAATAATGAGAAAATAAAAATGGAGAAAGATGATAATGATAAGTTTCATTATACATTCAACAATATTCAAAATGATATGCGTTTTAATTTTGAAGCCGCGTCTTTTACATCTGATGAATATAAAATACAACTTCTTAAAAAACCTATCATTGCAAATTATTCAGCACAAATAAATTATCCATCATATACAAACAAAAAATCTGAGAAAATAGAAAATGCTGGAGACTTGGTTGTGCCTGTTGGTACAACAGTTACTTGGAATATAAATACAGAAAACACTGATAATATTACAATAAAAAACAACCATCAGAATGTTGCGGCAACAAAAACGAATAAAACAGCATTTCAATTTCAGAAAAGAATTATGCAAGATGACAAGTATGTTGTATATATTTCAAACAAAGATTTGCCTAATGCAGATTCTATGCAATTTAATATTGTATCCATTCCAGATAATTATCCGAACGTACAGTGCAACACAATTATAGATAGTAGCGCACCACAAATTGTTTTGTTGAGTGGCGCAGTTTCCGACGATTATGGAATAAGCAAATTAGAATTTGTGTATAGAATTTTTGATGATAAAGGAAAAATGTTGCTCGGAAAAAGAAGAGCATTAAACATCAATGGAAAATCTATTGCAGATTTTAATTATACATTTAATATTAATGAAATAAATTTACAAGCAGGACAAAGTGTTGAATATTTTATAGAAGCATTTGACAATGATGCTGTGCATGGACCAAAATCTAGTAAATCATCTTCTTATCAATTTAAGAAACAAAGCATTCAGGAATTAGAAAAACAAGAATACAACAACAACGAAGACATTAAAGATGAATTGGCAAATGCACAAAGCAAAGCAACACAACTTGCCAATCAGATAAAAGAGATGAAGCAGAAATTACTTTCTAAAAACAACTTGAATTGGGAAGATAAAAAAGCAATTGAATCATTAAAAAAACAACAACAAGACTTACTACAAGAAATGAAGTCGATTGAAGAAAAGTATGCTGAGAATTTAAAAAATCAAGATGAAATAAAAAAAGTAGATGATGAAATTCTAAAAAAACAAGAAAAAATTCAGGAACTCATGAAAGATTTGATGAATGATGAACTGAAAGACTTGATGAAACAAATTGAAGAAATGTTGCAAAAAATGCAACAAAAAAATGCATTTGAAAATTTAGACAAAATGCAAATGAGCAATCAGAATTTGAATAAAGAATTGGAGAAAATGCAAGAATTATTCAAACAATTACAACTAGAACAAAAGGCGCAAGAAACCATACAAAAACTAAATGACTTAGCTGAAGAACAAAAAAAATTAGCTGAGCAAAATAATTTATCTAACAATGAACTAAAAGACAAACAAGATAAACTGAATGATAAATTTGAAAATGTAAAAGAAAACCTAAAACAATTAGACCAAATCAATAAAGAAAACAACAACAAATTAGACATTAAACAAGAGCAACAACAAGCAAAAGAAGTAGAACAAAATATGGATGAAAGTGCTGAGCAATTGGAGCAAAACCAAAAACAAAAGGCACAACAAAAACAAAAAAGGCAGCCGACGAAATGAAAGAAATAGCAGATAATTTACAAAACAAATTAGACCAATCGCAAGCTGACCAAAATGCGGAAGACATACAACTCATCAGACAATTGTTAGAAAACTTACTGAAACTATCTTTTGAACAAGAACAATTGATGAAAGATGTGAAAAAAGCTGAGCCACAATCACCAAAATATGTGCAACTAATGCAAAGACAAGCTGAGCTTAAAGAAGATGCAGATATGATTGCTGACAGCTTACAAACATTGGGCAAAAGACAATTTCAAATACAAAATTTTATTGCTGATGAATTGTATAAACTCAATAGAGAAATGAAAAAATCATTAGAGTTTATGCAAGAAAGATACGTGCCACAAGCTACTACAGCACAACAATTTGTGATGACGCATACCAACAATTTGGCATTGATGCTCAGCGAATCATTAGATAACTTGCAACAGCAACAAAACCAAATGAAACAAAAAATGAGTGGCGATGGTAGTTGCAATAAACCAAATTCTGGAAAAGGAAATAAACCAAGTCTAAAGCAATTGCAAGACCAATTGGGCAACCAACTCAAGGACATGCAGCAAAAAATGAAAGAAGGTAAACAAGGCAAACAAATGAGTAAAGAATTTGCCGAAGCTGCAGAAAAACAAGCTATGATACGTGAAGCATTAAGACAAATGAAAGAAAAATTGAGCCAAGAAGAAAAAAACAAACTAGGCATAGATGATTTGATGAATAAAGCAGAAGAAAATGAAAAAGATTTAATCACAAAAAATCTTACACAAAAAACTATCAATAGACAAAAAGAAATAGAAACACGATTGTTGGAATTTGATAAAGCCAAACGCGAGCAAGGTGAAGATGAGAAAAAACAATCTACATCTGGAAAAGAATTGCCAAACAAACTGCCACCAGCTTTGGAACAATATCTACAACAAAGAAAATCTACAACAGAAATGTATAAAAGTGTACCACCAAGCCTACAACCATTTTATAAATCTTTGGTAGATAAATATTTTAAAAGCATACAATAGATTAATGCCATGCAAAAATACATTGCAGTTATTATATTACTACTTGTTAGCTATTGTTTGTTTATTACTCAAAATGATTCTATAGCAAAAACAAATTTCATATATAGAAAGCACTACAATATTTCTAAAAATGATAATGCTGAAGTTGCAGAAATGTGCGATACAATGGCTTATAATCTTTGGTTTGGAAACGATTCTGACACACTAACAAATGGTGATATTCTATATTATAAATATGACTGTAACGATTTCTTTTTAATAAAAAAAAGTCCAAAATCTGTAGATACTTTATTCTTTATGAGTTCAGGATTGCATCCAAGATTAGCATACATCTTTATAAAAGAATTAAAAAAACATTTATTATTTAGAGCAGGTTGCTCAGGAAATGGACCATGCTATTATATTTTAATGGATAAAATTACTTTAAAAGAGAAAAAGGTATTTGAAGAATTGATATATACTGGCGAAACTGATAGCAATACTTGCATTATGTATTTCAATAAAAACATAGATAAGATTATCGTACACAATTTAAACAACAATAAAAAGAAGAAAATAGATATAATAGAATCAAGATTCACCGATGTCATTCCTGAATATCAATTCTATGAAAAGACATTTTACAACGACATCATCACACTTAAATATTTTTATATGATAAATGAAAAATCATACGATGATAGTTTAAGTATAAACATTAAATCTATACAATAGTTTAATTAAAAATAGTCCTAATTTCTTTTAGTGTAATTTTTTCTTCGTAGATGGCTTTGCCAACAATTGCTGCATAGCAACCAATTTCTTTAAGCTTTATCAAATCTTCCATGCAAGAAACACCACCAGATGCTATCAACTTAATGTCATCGTAGTTTTCTATAATCTCTGAATATAATTCATTAGCAGCACCTTGCAACATGCCATCTTTAGACACATCAGTACACAATACATAATCGATGCCTTCTTCAAAATAAAAATCTAAAAACGATAAAATATCTTGGTTAGAATTTTCTTGCCAGCCTTGCACTGCAATCATTCTATCTTTTACATCTGCACCTAAAATCAAATTTTCTTCGCCAAATTCCCAAATCCAATCTACAAACTCTTTAGGATTTTTGGCTGCCAAACTTCCAATCGTAATTTGCTTTGCACCAAAATCATAAGCTTGTTGTGCTTGCTCTTTGGTTTTTATACCACCAGAAAAATCTATATGTAGTTTTGTATGTTTTGCTATATCTTCCAATACTTTCCAGTTTTGCACTTTGCCTTGTTTGGCACCATCCAAATCTACCAAATGCAAATGTGTAAAACCAGCATCTTCAAAAATTTTAGCTTGCTCAGTTGGATTTTCATTGTATGTTTTTTGAGTATTGTAATCACCTTTTGTGAGTCGCACACACTTTGAATCAATAATATCAATTGCTGGAATAATAATCATATTCTACAAAGATAATTAGATTGCATGAATTATAGATTGGAATCTTTTAGTCTAAGATATTACATAATAATGTACATTTGCAGTAGATGGAAGACAATATTTCACAGCAAACATTTGGCAAGAAAGTGTGGACTTTAATTTCATTAATTATTGCTTTCATGTTGCTTGGTCAATTTCTCTCAGCAGGATTGATGTTTGCCTATTATGGAAATGATGCTTTTAACTTTGAAAAAATATTAAGCAATAAGAATGATAGTTTTAATATTATCAGAATTGTACAAATTGTAGCATCTATAATATCATTTGCATTGCCAGCTATAATTTTTAGCAAAATATATCATAAAAATGCATGTTCTTACAGTTTTGAGCAACATAAGCCTAATGTTTTATTGTGGCTTATTGTTCCATTTTTAATCATTACTATCTATTCATTTCTAAATCTTACTTACGTTTTAAATAAAGAAAGTTTTTTAGGTACATTAATGCCAGAACAGCAAGAACAATAGAAAATGTTCATCGAAGCATTGATAAACAAATCTTCAATTGCTTATTTTATATTTAATTTTTTGATGATTGCATTGATGCCAGCATTTGTTGAAGAATGGATTTTTAGAGGCACATTACAAAAATTATTAAGCGAAAAATTAAATGCGCATGTTGCCATCATTATTTCTTCTATCATTTTTAGCTTAATTCACTTTGAGTTTTCTGGATTTTTGCCACGTATATTTTTAGGCATGCTATTAGGTTATGTATTTTATTTATCTAAAGATATTTGGCTTTGCATCTGGATGCACTTGTTCAACAATGGAATGGAAGTAACCTTGATGTATTTTAAAGTATTAGAAAACAAGCAACAAGAGTTATTCCAAGAACCCACAATGCCAAAAACTTATGAATTAATTGGCTATAGCTTATTATTTATTTTACTTATGGTAGTATTTTACAGAATCTCTAAAAGAAATAAAAAAGCTATATTTGCAGATTAATTTAGCACACAGAATGAAAGATATCAAAACTAGAATTGCTACAGGTATTATTTTTCTAATTGTAATGATAGGTAGTGTAGTGCTTAGCGAAATTTCGTTTCTTATTGTATTTTCTTTGGTTACCATGTTGTGTATAAATGAATACCATCAAATTACAGCAAGTGTGGTACAATCTGAAGATAGATTATTATACAAATACAAAAACATAAATACAATCTTTGCCGCAGCAATATTTATGATTGTATATTTAGTAGCATCAGGTAGTGTAAAAGTTATCTCTTTGTCTTTAATAGGTGGCTTTACCTTATTTTGGTTTTTTATAGAAATGTTTTCTAACTCAAAATCACCATTTTTAAATTTAGCTATCAATTCATTTGGCTTGTTTTATATTGCCATTCCATTATCAGGTGCAAGTTTAATAGCATTTTATTTTGGAGAATATAATTGGAATCTATTATTGGCTGTTATGATTTTTGCATGGGCAAATGATTCTTTTGCTTATTTATTTGGTTCATTATTTGGAAAAACAAAATTATTTGAACGTATTTCACCAAAGAAAAGTTGGGAAGGTTTTATTGGTGGAATTTTAGGCACCATAGTATTTAGCTATATTGTTTATTTATTATTTCCAAAATGGAGCCATCAAGAAGTTGCCTATATACATTATTTTATATTAGCAATTATCACATCAGTTATTTCTACTTTTGGAGATTTATCAGAAAGTTTAATAAAAAGAAGTTTAAAAGTAAAAGACACAGGAAATATATTGCCAGGTCATGGTGGATTTTTAGATAGATTTGATGGACTTATCTTTTCATTTCCAGCAGCTGCATTATATCTTACATTTATTTCAAAAATATAATTTTACAGAAATAAGACATTATATTTGTACACAATATGAAAAGAACATATATACATAAAGGAGGATGGACAATATTAACAGTCATGTTTCTTATTTTACTTTCAATCAATGTAATTTCTATTTATGTATTTAAGTTTGATAGTATTGTAAGAAATATTATTCTAGGTTTCACATCATTCATATTTTTATTTTCAGTCTACTTTTTTAGAAATCCAAAAAGAAGAATTTTAATTGATGTAAATAAAATTATTTCGCCAGCTGATGGGAAAGTAGTGGTAATGGAAGAAGTATATGAGCCAGAATATTTTAATGACAAGCGATTACAGATATCCATTTTTATGTCGCCAAGCAATGTGCATGTAAATAGGGTACCAATTGCAGGTGCAGTAAAATATGCCAAATACCATGACGGAAAATATTTAGTAGCATGGCATCCAAAATCATCTACAGAAAATGAGCGCACATCTATTGTTATAGAAAACAATAGTATAGATGTACTTTTACGACAAATTGCTGGCAAAGTAGCACGCAGAATAATATATTATGTAAAAGAAGGTGATAAGGTAGAACAAGGAAATGACTTAGGCTTTATTAAATTTGGCTCCCGTGTAGATTTATTTTTGCCTATTGATACTAAAATAAACGTACAACTTGGACAGAAAGTAAAAGGTGGCATTACCGTAATTGGCGAAATATAAAACTTACTCAACTAATTTTAGTAAAATAATTTTATATATTCTGAAAAAGAGTATAGCTTACCTCTTTTTGAACCAGTAATTTCTTTAACTATCTCTAATTTTTCTAATTCATCAAGTAATTTATATACAGAAGGCATAGAAAGTTGTGTAATTTCTTTTGCTTTTTGGGCATCTACCAATGGATGTTGGTATAAATAGTTTAGTAAAACTGTAGCATTATTTGACCTACTGCCTAATCTTTGAATTTTTAAATCTACTTCTTTTTGTAATTTTAAAATACTATCAAATGTAGCAATACCTTTCAAAGCAGTTTCATTTATTCCTACAAGAAAGAATTTGTACCATTGTAGAATATCATCTTTTTCTCTTACTCTTGTTAGATTATCATAATACAAATTTCTATTTCTCTCAAAGAAATCTGACAAATATAGAATTGGTTTTTTCAAAATACCTTTCTCTACCAAATACAACGTTATCATCAACCTACCTACTCTTCCATTGCCATCTAAGAAAGGATGTATTGTCTCAAATTGATAATGTATTAATGCAATCTTTAATAACTCAGGAAAAAAGGAATCATCATTATGAACAAATTTTTCTAAATCATTCATAAGTTCATTAATTGATGTATGTACTGGAGGAATAAATATTGCATCATTTATACTTGCACCACCTATCCAATTTTGGCTAGTTCTAAATTCTCCAGGAGATTTATGCTTACCACGCACACCTTGTAATAATATTTTATGTGTTTCTTTTATTAATCTTGACGAAAATGGAATTTTCTCTAGACTTTCAATTGCTGAATTTAATGCTGCAATGTAATTCTGTACTTCTTGCCAATCATCTCTTTTTTCTATTAGAATATCCTCCTTTTCTAATAAAGCTTCTTCAATATTTGTTTTTGTGCCTTCAATTTTGCTTGATTGAGTTGCTTCTTTTAATACGTGCATGCTAATAAACATACTAATATTGGGAATGTATTCAGAATACATGTCTAATCTACCAAGCTGACGATCTGCCTGACTTAATAATTGCAATAATTCCATATTATCAATGGACCATTTTCTGTTTATTTTTTCTGGTTGAAAACTCTTATATGTACCTTGTTTGATATAATAGCCAGCTTTGAACGATTTCATATGCTAATAAAGTTTAAACAAAAATACACTTATTTAATAAATTTGCAAAAAAATTAAATAAGAAAGTGTGTTAGTTAAATATTTTGCAAAAAACTTATTTTAGAGTTGTGCTATGTAAAATATCATTAATATTATTCAACTATCTGATAGATAGCATCTAAGTTTCTGCCATGTTCATTATAATCTAAGCCATAACCAACAACAAATAAATTTGGAATCTCAAATCCACAATAATCTATCTTTATTGGAATTTTTGTATTTTCTGGCTTTGATAACAAACTTACTATTGTTGTACTTTGTACATTTTTTGTTTGTAAATATTGTAAGAAAAATTCCATCGTTAAACCAGAGTCAACGATATCTTCGACGATAATTACGTTTGTGTTTAGAAGATTAACTTTAGACTCTGAATCTAAGTTGAGTTTGCCAGAAGTTTGCAAACCATCATAGGATGATAATTTTACAAAATCTATTTCGCAAGGTATATCTATTTTTTTTAAAATATCTGCGGCAAACATAAAAGCACCACGCAATACAATAATAAATATTGGATTCTTTTCTTTAAAATCTACATTTATTTGTTGTGCTATTTCAGTTACTCTTTGTTGGATAGTGTTGTTATCTAACAGTATGGTAAAACTTTTGTCGTGTACTTTTATCACTGAAGACCTTTTTTATTAAGTGAAATCACTTCTTATTATTTCCAGTAAAATATTTTAGAAATATAACTTCTTTTTCTGATAGGTAACGCCATTTGCCTCGCGGTACATTTTTCTTGGTCAAGCCTGCGTACAAAACTCTGTCTAATCGCATTACTTCGTAGCCAAGTTGTTCAAAAATTCTACGCACAATTCTGTTTTTACCTATATGTAATTCTATGCCTACGTGTTTATCGTCGCCACGTGGCAATGTATATTCTATTTCATCTACTTGTGCCAAACCATCTTCTAGTTCTATGCCAGCTTTTATAGCTAATCTATCTTTTTCTGATAATGGTTTATCTAATTCTACTTGATATACTTTTGTTACTTGCGAACTTGGATGTGATAATTTTTGGGCTAACTCTCCATCATTTGTCAATAAAAGAATGCCAGTTGTGTTTCTATCTAATCTTCCAATAGGATAAATTCTTTCTTTGCTTGCACCTTGTACCAAATCTAATACTGTCTTTCTATTGAGTTCATCATCAGTAGTAGTTAATACACTTTTAGGTTTGTTTAGAAGTATGTAAGAAAATTTTATAGGTTCAATTTTTTTGCCTTTAAATTTTACAACATCATTGCGTTGTACTTTGTAGCCCATTTCCATTACTACATTTCCATTTACAGTTACAAAGCCTTGTTGTATAAATTCGTCTGCTTTTCTTCTAGCACATATTCCAGAATTAGATACAAATTTGTTTAATCTAATTCCTTCAGTAGCAGAAGTTCTATCTTTAGATTGGCTAGGAGCTTTAAAATTTTTTACAGTTTGCTCAATTTTCTGTGCAAACGGATCTATTTTTGATTTAGCATCTTCAACTCTGCTTCTGCTAATTTTGTTGGGCGATGTTCTCGATATTTTCTTTTTCACCAATCTGATTTTGTATGTCTTCAAATTCTTTTAGCTTAGGCAACTCATCTATGCTAT
This sequence comes from Sphingobacteriales bacterium, assembly GCA_016699615.1. Classification (NCBI taxonomy): domain Bacteria; kingdom Pseudomonadati; phylum Bacteroidota; class Sphingobacteriia; order Sphingobacteriales; species Sphingobacteriales bacterium. The sequence continues at coordinate 1,568,804 of CP064984.1, forward strand.
TAACACCAAAATAGTCTAAAAACTGTTGTGTTGTTTTGTATAACAATGGTTTGCCTGGCTCTTCACTACGTCCTGAAATTTCTATTAATTCTTTTTCCATTAGTTTTTGTACTGTATAGTCAGCATTCACACCTCTTATTACTTCAATTAAATTTTTAGTAATAGGTTGCTTGTATGCAATGATAGCTAGTACTTCTAATGCAGCTTGTGTTAATCTTTTTACTGTATTTCTATTTAGATATGCAGAAACTATTTCATGATAAGCTGGCTTGGTCAGAAACTGATAACCACCACCAACTTCTCCTATTTGGAAAGGAAACATCTCATTTTGATATTTCTCTTGAATTAATTGTATCGTATCTATTATTTGTGCTTCATCAATTGGTTCTGGATTGTCTTTATTGATATGTTTTAAGAGTTCATCTAAACGAACTGGACTTTCTGCAGCAAATAAAATGGCTTCAATATTGATTTGTAACGATTCCATGTAATGCAAAGTTAATATATTATTGCTTAAATTTGTGTAGATATTTATTAAATCTATATCATGACAAAAAGCGAAATACTAAACAGTTTGCATAAGCATCTTACAGAGACTAATTCTTTTCTAAATACTACAGACAATTCTATCTTTTTTAGAAGTATTGATAACAAATGGAGCATTGCTGAACAAATAGAACATTTAGGTTTGTCTTTCTTTGCTACAAACTTGGTGTTTAGTATGCCAAAATCTATTTTAGGTACAATAATTGGTAAAAACAAGAGAAGTAACTTAAGTAGCGAAGCAATAATTAATCAATATTTAGCCAAATTAAGTAGTGGAAGTAAAGCAAGTTTCCCATATCAACCTAAGCTAAGCATACTGAAAAACAGAACTCTAATCTTAAATTTTTGGAACAAAACACAAAAAAAGATGATTTCATTAATTGAAAAAACCAAAGAAGAAGATTTAGATATTTATTTAATTCCACATCCAATAATTGGAAAAATTACCTTGCGTGAGTTTCTATATTTTACTATATATCACATAGAACATCATTTGAATAGCATGAGAAATATAGTTGCTACTACGAAACTCTAACAAAAGGATTGTATCTTTTTTCTTGCGCTATGCTTGTGTGCAAGCCATGTCCATTGTATATTTCTGTTTCTTCAGCTAATGTATACAATTGCTCTTGAATGCTTTTTATTAATGTGTCATAGTCGCCGTATGGCAAATCTGTTCTGCCAATACTTCTATGAAAAAGCACATCGCCAACTATGCAATATTTATCTTCTTCATTATAAAATGAAACACTACCTGGAGAATGTCCTGGTGTGAACAAAACTTTGAATGGCACATCATCTAAATTCAGAAATTCGTCCTCTTTTAGAAAATAAGATGGCTCTAATTTAGCTGGAACAGGTACACCAAATATTTTGGCAGACATTCCAGCTGCTTGCAATATTTTTTCTTCTTCTTGATGAATGCCTAATTCTAGTTGATATTTATCTGCAACTGCTTTATTTCCATACACATGGTCTAAATGGCAATGTGTGTTTATTAGCCTAATTGGTTTTAATTGCATTTCTTCTATAAAATCAAATAATTTCTTTTCTTCACTGTCACTCATACAGCCTGGATCAATTATCCAACAATTCTTTGTTTGATTGTTCCAAATCACATAGGTATTCTCTTGAAAGAAATTAAAACAAAAAATCTTAATACTTGTTTTATTTTTTGAGATGTGCATAATTTTAATTATTTTGAACTACATTTTATACAATTTGAAAAAAGTATTTTTATATATATTTATAAGTTTTATATTTATATTATCCACTTATTCTCAAACTACACAAGTACAGTTTGGAAAAAACAGAGTGCAATATAAAAAAATAAAATGGCAGACCATAGAAACGCCTTATTATGATTTATATTTCTATGAAGAAGGTAAAGAAGTATCAAACTTTGTGCAATCTATAGTAGAACCAGAAATTGAACGCCTGATAGAAGAATTATCTTATTCTTACAGAAAGAATATAGACATCATGGTTTTTAATAACCTAACTGATTTTGCTCAGAATAATATTGGATTAAACAATGAATCTTTTAATACTGGTGGTACAAAAAAAATATACGACAACAAAGTATTTGTATATTTTGATGGAAATCATCAGCATTTGCAACAAGACTTGACATTTTCTATTGCAGAAGTATTATTAAACCAAATGATGAAAGGCGATGGCTTTGGACAAAGATTTCTAAGCCTATTGCTATTGAGATTGCCACCATGGTACAAAACTGGTGTTGCAAATTATGTAGCCTATGATTGGAATACCAATGACGATGATGAGCTAAGACAAATATTTTTATCTAATAGAAACACATCGTTCAATAAATTATCTAACCAAAGATTGGTGCTTGCTGGAAAATCTTTTTGGAATATGATTGCTGAAGAATATGGAAATAGTGCCATTGGAAATGTACTATATCTTACACGAATTAATCATAGTATAAATACTGGTTTTAAGATTGCAACTGGAAAAAAACTTGAAACATTAGTAAAAGATTGGCATCAATTTTACAGTAAAAGATATGAAGCTGATGCACAAAATAGAGATGATTTTGAAGCAAGTGATATTATTCTAAAATCTAAAAAAAATATAGTAAGTCAGTACATTACTAACAATGTAGGCGACAAGCAAGCATATGTATTGAATAATACAAAAAATGCATATAAAGTTTTATTAGCTCAAAACAATCACGTTAAAAAAATTGCTATTAATAGAATTAAATCCGATCCAAGTACGCCTGATAATATTAACAATTATCCAATTATTGCATGGAGCAAAGATGGAAATAGTTTGGCAGTAATTGAAAACAAACCGAAAAAGACAATTATTACTATTCATGATTTAGTATCTAAAAAGAAAACTAAAAAAACAATAGTTGGTGTCGAAAGTGTGCATGGTGCAGATTTTACTTTCAACAACCAAGCATTAGTATTGTCTGCACAAAACAGTGGACAAACTGATTTATTTTTATATAATTTTACTAGCAATAGTGTACAACCCATTACACAATCTATTTTTGATGATTTGCATCCTAATGTTTTAAAACTAAATGGAAAAGAATATATTTTGTATTCATCTAATGATGCATTAAATGAAATTGGTGATATCCAAAATTATCAATTTGAAAATTTAGACTTATTCTTGACAAATTTAAATGGTACTCAGACAACTAGACTTACTGAAACCGCAGATTGTAATGAGATTGCAATAGGAAGTTACTCAGCTGACAGTTATACTTTTTTAAGTGATGAGAATGGAATCTTCAATCAATACACTGGCTATTTGTCAAATTTATTTACACACAATGATACTATTATCATTAACAATGACACTATTATCAACGAACAGTATAAACAAAAAGGTATCTATAATCCAATTACAAATTTCAAGTATAATATAAAACACCTTGCAGTTAGCAATCAAGATAATTATTATGTATTTGAAGATCAACATAAGAGAAAAAAAATCTATCGCATTCAAAAAACGAATAAAACAGCAAGCAAACCATCTATTTCTTTACAAGCAACATCAAGAATTACTTCAATTACTGCATCTGATATTCCAAATATTGAACCTAAAAATGAAGTGATAGAAACAAAAACAAATACTATATCTGAAAGCATTGATAGTTTATATATTGGCAACTTCCCATATACTTTTCAAACTAAATATAAAAACAACATTACTTCTAAAAAGGAAGACGATCCAATTGTGGTTAATTTTACTGATGACAAGAACGACAAATATACTATCAATAATAACCAAACAAACACATCAAAGAAATTTATCAACTATACAAATCTAAAGAAGAAAGACTCTCAATTCTACAAGTCAAAATTCTCTTCAGATTTCTATACATTTAAAATAATAGACAATACTTTGATGCAAACTTACCAAAGTGTTGCTCAAAATTTATCAACCTATCGTTTCCCAAAAATTGGAATGCTATTTAATGTTGGCATTAGTGATGTTATGGACAATCATAAACTAGTAGCATCTGTTCGTATTCCTTTTTCTTTAGATAGAACAGAAGTAAGCATTAGATATGATAACTTAAAAAACAGAGTAGATTATTTTGCATCAATTTACAGACGCTCAAATAGATTTGACTTTGCACCAGATGACTCATTAGGCAACGATATAACTACATACTATATTGCAAAAACTATTACATATGTAGCTGAAGCTGGAATAAGCATTCCAATTGATTATTCTAAATCAATAAAAATATCTGGAAATTACAGAAACGAGAAATTTGTTCCACTATATACTGATATAGAAACTCTGACATTCTCTAATAGTAAAGAAAATTGGCTTTCTGCTAAAGCAGAATTTGTGTATGACAATACTACAGAAATTCAATTAAACATTCCGAAAGGATTGAAATTTAAAGTATTTGCTGAGTATTTTAATAATATCAATCAAAATAAATCTAATATTTATAACGTAGGTTTTGACCTTAGATACTATCAAAAAATACATAAGAATTTTATTTGGGCAAATAGAATTGCTTTTGCATCATCCTTTGGTAGTCAGAAAATATTGTATTTTTTAGGTGGCGTAGATGCTTGGCTAAATCAACAATACAATACCTCAATTTCTGTAGATGGCAATACTTCTTATGGTTTGCAAGCACCAGTGAATAATATGCGTGGTTTGCAACAAAATATTAGAAATGGCAACAATTACTTACTTTGGAATACAGAATTTAGACTTCCATTATTTTCTTATTTAGCAAAAAGACCTATACAATCTGATTTTATTAGAGATTTCCAAATCATTGGATTCTTAGATGCTGGAATGACGTATAGCAAAGCAAATCCATTTGACAAAGAAAATGCATATATCTATCAATATGTAAATAATCCTAATAAAGACATTCCACTTGTTGTAAATGCAAAGTACTATAGAAATCCATTTGTATTTGGTTTTGGTGCTGGTTTGCGTACAAGTATTCTTGGTTACTTTTTTAGAATTGATGCTGGATTTGGACACGATGGAAACAAGTTAAGCAACAAACCAATTTGGCATTTATCATTTAGCAAAGATTTCTAATTTAATACACTACAATTCCTATGTTATATTCAATGACTGGCTACTGCAAATCATCATGTAGTATAAACAACCAAAACTATACACTTGAAATAAAAACATTAAACAGCAAGCAACTAGACATCTATCTAAAAAATGCTACTGTACTAAAAGATATTGAAATTGAACTTAGGAAAATTCTTACTCAACAAATTATCAGAGGAAAAGTTGAAATATTTTTAAATCTTGCAAAACATGAAAACAATAGTCAACTTGATTTTAATGCCATAAAAAGTTTATACAATGATGTAGTGCAATTTGCCAATGACAACCAAATACAAGTTGGCGATCTACTTCCTACAGTTATTAAATTATCAGAAAATCTAAAATCAGAATTTGATGACATTTCAGAAGAAGATAAAAATACACTTCTACAAAGTATAGAAAATATGCTATCTGAACTTACTGCATTTAGAGCAAAAGAAGGACAAGCATTAGAAATAGATATTCTATCAAGAATTAATTTAATAAGACAATTACTCCAAGAAATCGAACCATTTGAGCAAAATAGAATTCAAAAAGTTAGAGAAAAACTCACCTACGAACTTCAGCAAATAAACATAAATGTAGATATCAATAGATTAGAGCAAGAGCTTATTTTTTATATTGAAAAATTAGATATAACTGAAGAAAAAACAAGATTGCAGACACATTGTAATTATTTTACTGAAATTGTAAAAGACAATAGTATTGAAAAAGGAAAAAAACTTGGGTTTATTGCTCAAGAAATTGGTAGAGAAATAAATACCATTGGCTCAAAAGCAAATGATGCATCTATGCAGAAAATAGTAATCTTAATGAAAGATGAACTAGAGAAAATAAAAGAACAACTTAATAATATTTTATAATATTAGACAATACCATTATACTTTCTAATAAACCATTCTGCAGCTAATAGAAGCACAATAACACCAAAAAATAATTTCCAATCAATTAATGGTTTTGTTGATGTATGTTCTTCCAATATGGTTTTAATTTGATGATTTTCTTCAATATCTTTTGCCATTTTTTCTATATCTCTTGGTAGATAGAATTTGCCTCCACTTTGCATCGACAAATTATTTAATAAAGAAAAATCAGCTTGTGTTTGTGTGTATTCTAATGCTACTGCACGCACTGAAAATCTGATTGTATTTTCGTAATTTTTGCCTTTGTAGTTTGTTTTTGCAATTGCGTTGTAATTTCCTACTGGCAGTGCACCAACATTTAGTGCGTATGCATTTAATGTTTTATCCATCGAAAAATTATAGACTTTATTTTGATCATCTACAATTTTCACATTCACCTCAGATTCATTTACCAAAACAAAACTCTCGTTGTACAATTGTGCATCCAAAAGTATATTATCATTATTATTATATATATTTTTATCTGATGATAATTTGAATCTTCGCTTATCAGATTTTACAGTTAGATATTGTACAGTTTTATTTATTAGGTTATCAGTTGCATTTGTGTTTTTATTCATGGCATATTCATTCAACTTCCAACGCCACAATCCTTCTGCTGCCAATATTCCAGTTTTCTTGCCTTGCTCTTCTACAAATAAAAACAATGGGTTTTGTGTGTTTACATTACCAATTCGTTGCAAAAACAAATTATCTGCATTCGACTTAAGATTATATTTTCCGAATGGTGCCAACAATGGTGGCAATTGTTGCAATACTTTTAAATCTTGTTCATCTAAAATAAATTTTGAAAATGTAGGTTGATATATAACTTGCACATCATTTCCATTTGTTGCAGAACCATTGATTTGTAAGTTATTTTGAATAGAATTGAATACTTGCAAATTACTTTGTGCAGAAAGTATGTACCAAATAGATTTCTGGCTAGTTGCCAATGTTTGCAATGTAGATGACGAAATAAAATTCTGTGTAGATGGCACACCGTGTAAAATCACCAAATCATAATCATTAAATTGTTGATTAAAACTATTTGACTGAACAACATCAATTTGGTAGTTTTTATTTTGTTCTATGGTTTGTCTAATTGCTTTTACATCTGGATGTGGCACATCATATAATAATAAAATTTTCTGTCTTCCATCAATTACTTCTACATATGCTACATCATAGTTATTTTCTTTAATAATTTCTCCACTCAATAATTTGAGTCTAACTTTATAAGCTAAAATGCCTGGTTTATTTGCGCTTCCAACCACATTGGCACTATAAACAAAATTATCGTCTTGTATATTTATATTTTGTTGAAGCACAACTTTATTATTGTTATCTAAAACTTCAAGCGTTGTATTTTGTCCTTTTAATTTCTGAGCTGAAATATCTATTTGTAGACTAAAATTATCATTTAGGTAAACAAATTCAGGATAAGATAAGTTTTTAATAGCTGCATCTTTTTGGATGGTTGTATCGCCTAATCCAATTGTGTAAATAGGTTTATTCATTGCCAATGGATGATACACTGGATTAATGCCTGCATTATAAATACCATCAGTTGCCAACACAATTGCAGCAATATGCTGATGTTCGTGCATAGCAAATGCTTGGTCTATTGCTTGCTCTATATTTGTTTGATTCTCGTTTAAGTTGAGTTGTGAGAAAGCTTGAATGTCATCACCAAATGTGTACACTTTTACATTATGTTTATTTTGCAATTGCTCTACCAATTTCTCAATTCTATCTTGGTAGTTTGATAGATTGTTTTTATTAAAAGTATGCTTTAATGATGCTGAGTTATCTTGCAACACAACAATTGTTGGTATAATTTCTTTGGTAGATTTTGTTTTTATTAATGGAGAAAGTAATAAAAAAGCAATTAGTGATGTTGATAAAAACCTTAGAAAGAATAATATTTTTTTGAGTAAAGGATTTTCTTGTTCGTGAAAGATGAATTTTTTTCGTGCATATAATATTGAAGCGAAAAGCAATCCTATAAGTATACAAAATAAAATAAACCAATATGGATATTCAAAAATTAATGACATCTCTAATTAGTATAAAAGTAGGAATATATTCTTAGAATATATAGTAAATATATACAAAGTGCTAGGTGCTATATTTTTATTCTCTAAAATAGAAAAGAGAAAATATACTTCAATTATTTAAAAACATCTGCTAATGTTTTGCCCATAAAAGCTGGAGAATCTACCACATGAATGCCACATTCTTTCATAATAGCCATTTTTGCAGCTGCAGTATCATTTTTTCCGCCAATAATTGCGCCTGCATGTCCCATTCTTCTACCTTTTGGTGCTGTTTGTCCTGCAATAAAGCCAACAACTGGTTTTTTACAATTTTCTTTTATCCAATATGCAGCATCTACTTCCATAGTTCCGCCAATTTCACCAATCATCACAATAGCTTCTGTTTCTGCATCATTATTAAAAAGTTCTACTGCATCTTTCATGGTAGTTCCAATAATTGGATCGCCACCGATGCCTATTGCTGTAGAAATGCCAAAGCCAGCTTTTACAACTTGATCTGCTGCTTCATAAGTTAGTGTTCCAGATTTTGATACAATACCTACTTTCCCTTTTTTAAATACGAAACCTGGCATAATTCCTACTTTACACTCATCAGATGTAATTATGCCTGGACAGTTTGGCCCAATCATTCTTACATTCTTCTGTTTTACATAGGCTTTAGCTTTTATCATATCCTGCGCAGGTATTCCTTCGGTAATAGTTACTATAAGTTCAATACCTGCATCTGCTGCTTCCATAATTGCATCTGCAGCAAATGCTGGTGGCACAAATATGATAGATACATTTGCATTTGTTTGTTTTACAGCATTTTCTACAGTATTAAAAACTGGTCTGTCTAGGTGTTGTGTGCCTTCTTTTCCTGGAGTTACGCCACCAACTACATTTGTTCCATATTGAATCATTTGTTCAGCATGGAAAGTTCCTTCTTTGCCTGTAAAACCTTGTACTATTACTCTTGAATCTTTGTTTACTAAAATACTCATATCTTATTATTTTTTAATTTTTGTAATCTAATTTCTCTTGCTTCTTTTAAGAAATCTGAGGCAAATATAAAATCAATTAATTCTTTATTATCTGACTCAAACAATGATACTTTGTCGCCTTCCCAATGTTTATTGCCTTTATATAAGAAAATAATTTTTTCGCCATGTGTAACTACAGAATTCATATCATGTGTATTGATTACTGTAGTAATATTATATTCTTCTGTAATTTCTTTAATAAGTTCATCAACAACAATAGATGTTTGTGGATCTAAACCTGAATTTGGTTCATCGCAGAACAAATATTTTGGATTCATAACTATTGCTCTTGCTATACCTGTTCTTTTTTGCATTCCACCAGAAATTTGTGATGGAAATTTATGGTTGGCATTTACAAGATTTACTCTCTTTAATACTTCATTTACTCTATCTAGTTTTTCAGATGGTGATAGTTTTGTGAACATATCCAAAGGAAATCTAACATTTTCTTCTACAGTTAATGAATCGAACAATGCACCACCTTGAAAAAGCATTCCAAGTTCTCTTCTAATTTCATTCTTCTGCTCAATATCCATTTTTACATAGTCTTTGCCATCAAAAAAAATATGACCTTCTGTTGGATTTAACAAGCCAACAGTACATTTTAACAATACTGTTTTTCCTGAACCAGATTGACCAATAATTAGATTTGTTTTCCCTGGCAAAAATGTTGTAGTAATACCTTTTAGTACTTGCTGCTCACCGAATGATTTATATACGTCCTTAATTTCTATCATATTATTATAACAACAACCAAGCTAAAATTAAATCTGCAAATAAAACCATAATACAGCTTAGTACAACTGCTCTTGTACTTGCTTTTCCTATTTCTAATGCGCTACCATATGCATAAAATCCTTGGTAGCAAGATATTGAAGTTAATAAAAAACCGAATACTGCTGATTTTATCAACATAACAAATATATTTTTTGGTATAAAGCTCATTAGGACGCCTTGCATATAATCTGTTGCAGATACATAGCCTGATAAATCTCCCGAAAGCATACCACCCCAAATTCCTGTAATTGCTGAAATGATTACTAATATCGGTACCATTGTAATGGCTGCCATTATCTTTGGTCCTATTAAATAAGAGAATGTATTTACGCCCATTATTTCTAACGCATCTATTTGTTCTGTAAGTCGCATTGTGCCTAGCTCAGAAGCTAGATTCGAGCCTACTTTTCCTGCAAGTATTAGGCAAGAAACTGTTGGAGCTAACTCTAATATCATTGCTTCTTTTACAACATAGCCTACATAATACATTGGCACCATAGAATTTGATAAATTGTATGCAAATTGAAATGAGAATACTGCCCCAATGAAAAATGAGATTAACAAAATAATGATTAATGATCCCACACCTATATTAGACATTTGGCGTAGTGTTTCTTTCCAATACATTGAAGCTCTTTCTGGACTAACGAAGCACCGCTTTATCATTAAGATATATCTGCCTATGTGAAATAGTGGTCCTCCGCTTTCGTGAACGTATTCTGCCATTTGTATTTAGATAATCATTATTTTAATGCATAAAAATAGTTTAATTTTGTGAGATAAAAAATTTTATGAATATTGTTATTTCGGGTATTGGGCGTGGTATTGGCAAAGCTATTGCTTTAAAATATATTGAGTTTGGACATACTGTAATTGGTTGTACAAAAAGTATAGAAAGCAAAAAAATGTTATTGATGAAATCATTAATTTAGATTTTTCTGGTGATCTAAAGATAATTGATGCTGATATTTCAAAAGCTGATGGTGTTGAGTCATTTTACTCATTCATTAAGGAAAATATAGATTCAGTTGATGTTTTAATCAATAATACTGGTGTGTTTTTAGGTGGCAATATGCTTAATGAATCTGAAAATGAACTGATGGAGATGCTCAATACAAATTTGTTATCTGCATATAGATTAAGTAAAAAAGTCATTCCATCGATGATTGAGAATGGTAGTGGACAAATTATAAATATTTGCTCTGTTGTTGCATTGCAAGGCTATCCAAGTGGTGGTAGTTATGCTATAAGTAAGCATGCATTATTAGGCTTTACAAGAAGTTTAAGAGAAGAATTAAAAGATAAAAATATTAAAGTTACTGCTGTACATCCTGGTGCTACACTTACTGACTCTTGGAATGGTGTAGATTTGCCAGCTGAAAGATTTATTCCTGTGGAAGATATTGCTGATTTGGTTTATAGCATTAGTGTATTATCTAAGTATAGTGTGGTAGAAGATATTGTTATTCGTCCGCAGTTGGGTGATATTTAAAATAAAAATGTCGTTCAAAATTGAACGACATTTTTACTGCTATATTTTTAAAAATCGTATTAGAATTTGAAAATCATATATAATTGTGCACCTGTGTGCAATGCATATTTTTTATCATTTAATGCGCCACCAAATTTATTATTTGTAGCATCAATTAGACCTTGATTCAATTTAAAACCAGCACCAATTCCTTTTCTTGATATAAATTCTGCACCAAAATTGATACCAGCATCAAATGGTTTGAACATTTTATTTCCACTTCCATCTTCTGGATTTTTTTCTTTTTTGTTTACATCTGCAGTATATTTAAAATCTTCTTTAGTTTCTAATTGAATTAAATATGAATACGATGCATAGCCACCAAAATTTATATTGAATATTTTTTTCTTACCTATGTATAATTTTGCTATCAATGGCACATCTAGAGAATAAAAATTAAGTGATGAATTTCCTCCATTAGAAATTATATTTGATTGAATTTTATTTCTACCACCTTTATTTAAGAAATTTACACCTGTTTCTAAGGCAAATGTTTTACCAAACTTATGCTCGAATGTAAGTCCAATCATCCCACCAACCTTGGTTAAATTTTTTGTTTGTTGTTCTGTTTGTCCTTCAAATTTTACACTGTTTGCACTAAATCCAAGATTAAAACCAATACGATTTGACTTGTCTGAGATGTCTTTTTTTGCAAAAGTATTCATACTTAATGCAACGAGTAATAAGAATGCTATTTTTTTCATATTGTACTTTTTAGTTAACTCAACAAATATAATACCACATAGTTATATATTCTACTAACAGTCAAACAAATACATGAAAACAATGAATTTATTATCCTTATTTATCATGAATTGATTGACGTTGTCCATTGCTATGTGCTTTAAACTCTGGTGCATACATACATTCTATTTGCGTTATTCCTGATGAGAAATTTCCTGAAAGTGATGCTCTAAGTGTATATTCAAATACATATGTACCTTTGTTTAACCAATCGATAAAGAAATGTGTAGCTACATCTTTTGTGGTTTCGTAGTAGCCAAATCCATCTTGCCATTTGTATTGTGATAATACATTTGTAGGTTCTGTACCTGCAGAACGCATATCTTTTAGATGTACATATTCTAAGTTTCTGTCAGTAGTTAATTCTATTCTCACTGTTATCAAATCGCCTACTTTTATTGGTGTTTTCTCAGTGATTTCCTTTAATACTGCACCTTTTTCTGTTTGTGCTTTTACAAAATATTTTTTCTGCAATTTTAAATTGGTATTTGCGCTTGTAATTTTATCTATGTCTTCAAAATATTGCCAATACATTGCACCATAAGCTGGTCCTTTATCTTTTTTCTTGATGCTAATATTTGCCATGCTTGGTTTTATCTCATTGGCTTCCCATTTTGTTTTATAATAACCTGTGCCTTCTTCTACTTGTGTTGGCGATACTTTTTTGTTATCTACAGTTACTTCTACAATTTGGTTGCTTTCAATCCAATTGCTTCCACTTAATAATAATGCGTAGCATGCTTCTGCTGTTGCTTTTGTTGTTTTCCAACTTGTAGTTTGTTTTTGTTTTAGCAACCAAAGCTTCATGGCATCAATTGATTTTTCGTCTTTTGTTATCTCTGAGAATGCTTCTATTAATAATGATTGCGTTTCTACTGGTGCTTCGTACCAATACCATGCGCCATTTTCTAATGCTTTCCAATACATGCCTAATTCTTCGCTGTTGATTGCATTTTGTCTGAATGATTCTATTATTGTATTGGCTACTTTAGCTTCATTATTTCTATTCATAATCATGCTTATCATCGCTTTGTTATACATATTATAATCATTCCAATATTGTTTTGATTGCGACAAGAAATAGTTGTATGCTTCTTGATTTTGTGTTGCAATTTTTTTATTAGAATAAAACGAACGCATGTATAAATAATGGATTTGGAAATAACTTGTATGGTTGTTTTTTATATAGTTATTATCGTATTTTCTTATATCATCAAAATCTTCTTTCATTCTATCGTCTAAGTATTTTAATGCTTTGTCTACCATTGATGCTATTCTATCATCTGTCTGTACATTGATAATTTTTAGTTGATTTAGATGTCCAATTCCTTCAATAATGTATTGTGTGATAAATCTATTTTCTGGCATTCCTGCAAACCACATAAATCCACCATTTGGTGCTTGCAATAGTACTAATTTGTCTAATGCAGCTTTTTGTTCATTTGCCATTTTGTTCAAATCAAACAACAATGCTATTCTTTTTTTCTGTTCTGTTTCGTTTTGTGCATCTCTTACCCAAGGTGATTCTTCCAATATTACATTTTTTAATTCTTGGTTTTTTTCTAGATTGCTCAGCAATGCATCACTTTTTGCATTGCTCCATTTTTCAAATACTTTTTTAATTTTTGGATTTGAGTTTGCAATATGCGACGCTAAAGTATTGGCATAATATCTTGAGAATAATTGTTCTGCACATTCGTAAGGATATTCCATCATGTATGGTAATGCTTGTACTGCATACCATGCTGGATTGCTTGACATTTCTAAGGTTAATGATTGGTGTTGTAGTGTTTTAGAATTATTATTTAATAGTTTTTTGAATACATATTTCTTATTGTCTTTGCCTGAAACCCAAAGTGGCAATGATTCTGTAACCAGCATTCTATTAGATAATACTGGAATTGTATTTTGCTCGCCATCGCTAAAGTTGTCTGCTTGTGCAATTATTTCATAAGTTACAGCATCAACACCTTTTGGTACAATTATTTTCCAAAATGCTGCTGTGTTTTGTCCTTTTTGTACTATAAAGCTTTGTGTAGGTGTATTTATTCTAAATGCATCGTTCACTTGCTTTCCTGTAATAGCATCTATTAAATTTAATGTAATTTTCCCATTCAGAATTTTATCAGATAAATTTGTAATTTTTGATGACAATTGAATGGTATCGCCTTCTCTCATGAATCTTGGTGTATTTGGTACAACCATTAATTCTTTTTGTGTGATGACACTTTTTTCGAATTGTGCTGTTTGTAAATCTTGTGTGTGTGCCAAGCCTAACATTTTCCATTTAGTTAATGTTTCTGGCATTGTAAATTCTATAACAACATTGCCTTCTTCGTCTGTTTTAAGTTGTGGAAAAAAGAATGCTAATTCACTTAAATTGGTACGTGGCACTATTTTCTTTGGTTCTTCCTTTTCTTCTATAACTGTGTCTAATTCTACATTTTTTAATTTTTTTGCTTCATCAAATTGTGCTGTTGGTGCTGGTGCTTCTTTTGCTTCTTCTGCGCTATAATCTAATACTGCACTTTCAACAGACATAGAACTTTTAAGCATCATTCCTTTACCATTTCTAATATTATAGTAGTATGGCGTACCTAGGAATAATCCAAACAGATTTAATCTATCGTAATTTTGATTTGTAGTATTGCCGTAATCATGCCATTTTTTTGAATAAAAAATGTTTGGATGACTAATGCCGAATCCATCATTTGCAGTAAATGAACTTAGATTGTTTGTAATTGGTTTGCCTTGTAAATAGAAACCTAATGAATGTGGTAAGAATGCATCTAAAGAAGCATCGTACATTGTTGTTAATAATTCAGATGATACTTTCTCTTTATTATTCCCTAGTATTTTTAGCTTCCATGTTTCTTTTTGTCCTGGCAATAATTTATCTCTGAATGTTTGAAATTCTATTTTTAAATCTTTTGTTGGGTATGGTACATTTACAAACTGTGCTTGACTGTGGAATCTATTTTCTAATATAGTGTATGCTTTTACTTGAATGCCACCTCTGTGTTCTTCTTTTATTGGAATTGAGATGGTTTGTATTGTATTATTTAAGTTTATTAATTTTCTTTCTATCCAACTGTTTTGGTGTTTAACTTCTAAGATGGCGTATACATTTTTTAATGATGAATTGATTTTTACTATTAATGTATCATTTGGCAACAATGTACTTTTATTCACTTTTAGGTTTAAGAAAGATTTTACATTTTCTGTTGTGCTATTAAATGAAGTAGCATTGAATGTATTAGAAAATTGTATTAGATTATTGTTCTTGTCTTTGCAAGCAAATTCTACAAGATAAGTTCCAGTTGCTAATTCATTTGGTTTGAAAATAATATTTTTTTGATTGTTTGTATTAAACTTAAATGTATATAATAATTTATTTTTCTCCCAATTAATTGGATTGTTTTCATTATTGTACACATCGTAAGGAAAAAGATTTTGATGTGCAATTTCTGAGATTAAATACTCATCGGTTGCTTCCCAAAGTTTTGCTTTGTATGGATTTTCAGGTACCGACAAACTGTATATTTTTACTTCTACATCAGTTGGTTCGTGCTGTCCATTTAAGTTATTTGTTATAATGCTTATTTTTTCTTCTTTTTGTACATCTATATTTTCTGGAATTTGCATTTGTACATCTATGGCTAAGTATCCAACTTTTACTTGCGTTTCGTTGCTTTGCGTTTCTCCATTGATGTCTGTAACGTCTACATTTATGTTGTAAGTAAAGTATGGTTTTAAGCTTTTATCTAAACTTAAATCTGGTATTGCATCAAAATTTATGGTGTACTTTCCGTTGATGTCTGTTGTGGTGCTACCAACCGAAATTATTTTTGGTGCTGTTGGTGGCATGTATGGTTTTCTCCAGTTCCACCAACACCAAATAGGAAAATGAGGTACACGTGTTACTGTATATTTTACTGTTGCGTTGTCTAAAACTGCTCCTGCATAACTTATTGCAGTTCCTGAAATTTTTACTGTATCATTTAAGTTGTATGCAGTTTTTACTGTATCAAATAGTACTTCAAATTTTGGTCTTTTGTATTCTTCTACTTGTATGTTTTTAGAGCCATAGCTAGTTTCTAATGTCATGCTGCCAAGCAAACCTGTAGCTGGTGCAATAAATGTGCCTGTAAATGAGCCAAAATTATTTGTTGTTAATTCTTGTCTACTTATTTCTTGATAGTTGGCGTCTCTGAAAATTACATTTACCTTTTGTTCTTTAAGTACTTTATTTTCTCCTTTAAAAGATTCGATGAAGATACCTTTGAAATAGATAGTTTGTGTTGGTCTATATATTGATCTATCTGTAAAAAGTTGAATGTTTTTTTGTGGTGTTGGTTCGCCTTCTTGATAATAGTATGTATAGTGTGTTTGTTCGCCAGCTAAGACTTCTGTGTTGTATTTTATTTCTACTTGAAAATAATTGTTGTAATTATATGTTTTATCAATATCTATTTTTTTACTTGCAAAACCTGCTTCATTCGTGGTTAGTTTTTCAACCAATATATATTTATTTTTTCTGGTGTTATAGTCGTACTCTCTTTTTAGTAAATTGACTGTTGCGTTTTTTATTGGTGTACTATTTTTTCTATCTAGTACATAAATTTCAAACACATTATCTTGTTGTTTTGTAGTGTAACTTAAGTTTGTTACAAATAGTGGATTTACAACAACTGCGCTTTTATCTTCTTTTACAGAAAATTGTGGATTTGTAGATGTCATTAACACATAAAATCCTGTTGAAAGTTCTGGCAGTATAATTTCGCTTTGATGTTGATTATAATCTAGCTTATTACTTAATTCTTGTGTCCAGCTTTTTTGTACTTTTCTATCGTTTAGTCTTTTAATTACATCTTCTTGAGTTTCTTTTCTTTAGTTTCAAATATTTTATCCTTGTCTTCGTAATTAATTCTCACAAATTTTAGATATATTTTCTGAACATTTTTATATGATACTAATGCTAAGTTCTTTTGATTTGGTATTAATGCTTTTTCTGTAGTGATAAAAATATGTTTTTGTTGTAGTGTTTTACTTATTGCAATACAGTTTTGCGCACCATTGCTATTTGGATAATATGCAACACATTCGTTACAAATTTTCATTACATTTTTTGCAGTAAATGTTTCTTTATTGTCTATCTTATTTTTTAGATAATCATTATTCAAATTTTGGTTTATAAATTGTGCTAGCAAAAAATACATATCATCTCCGTATGATGTTTTGGTATATTCTATTTTTGCATCATTTAATGCTAAAAAATATAAATACAATGCCTCATCTTTATCAAAATAATGTTCTCTAACGTATTGCAATCTTTTCACATCAGCATCAGCAAGTGCTTCCATATTCGATTTGTCTGCCAATCTAAATTTCAGTAAGTCTTGGTATATCTTTAAAACTCTAAAACTATTAGAACTTGTATCTTGTGTGGTGATAGATAAATTTACAAAGTCATTTACATCATCAAAATATTTTTTATTGTCGATGCTGAATGCATTTGCTGGCTCAGCAAAATTTGCAAAATCTATATTAAAAAAATCTATTGCTCTATGTGCTAAAAAATCATATAGTGTTGGTCTAAATATTTTAGAGTTTTTTTCACTAACGATAATGTCATTAATCTTATCTAATTTTATGCTTTGTAATATTTCTTTTTGGCTTAATGATGCAAGATAATGTTGACTAATATTTTCTGCTAATGTTTGCAAATCCCAAGTTCTAAAATCATCAGATTGTATTTCCTCAGTTTTTGTTCTGTCATCAAATTTCCAAGAATTGCTATTGTAATATTGGTGTAATAATTCTGCCAAAATACTATGTAATAATGCTTTTTCTGCACCATTTGATGTTGCAATATTTTTGTTGATTTCTTGTACTATTTTAAGCTCACTTTCTTCTTCTAAAACCATTTTGTATTTATACTTATACAAATTTGATTTCATCATTGCATTCATATCATTATTCTTTTTGGCTATTTCCAAAAATTGTTCAACCAATGCTAATGCATCTTTTGTTTTGCTTTCATTTTCTAGCTTTTGGACTTTATTCCAATCAATTTCTTTGTTTTCCATGCTCTGCGAATATATTTTTGATGAAGTCAATATTAGCAACACAATCATCGAATATTTTAGTACTACATTCATATCATTTAATTGTTTTTATTTAAAAAAAGATTCACTCTATGTTCTACATTTTCTCTAATATTCATATAGAATAAACTATAATCATGAATATGATAGTTGTTTTTTAATAATGGTACATACCCTGAAATATTTGGTTTCTGTATTTCAAGAATTCCGTTGCCACATTTTGCGCCAAGTAGTTTCGGGAAAATTTCATTTTTATTTTTTTTTATTCCACCTAAATTTTTCGATGCATCTACAAATTCATTTGTTGTATTCCAACTCAATGGATTAACTACCATTGCGCCTTTGTATGCATCAGAAAAAGATCCATCTGTGCCTAATAAAAATGCATTGTAAGAAATAATTGCACCTAAGCTGTCTGCATGTTCTGCAACTTTTAAATATTGAAATTGATTTGGGAATGTTGGATAGCCTATTAAATATGCTGCAACTAATTGTTTGTGCAAATCCTTACCATCAAAAAAATCTTTCAACAATCTTGCTGCATGCATGCTACCTTGTGAGTGTCCTGCAATTACAATTGGTCTACCTTGATTATAATTCTTTAGGTAATACTCAAACGCTGCTTTTATATCTTGATATGCTGTATTGAATGCTTCTTTAGATTTGTCTGAGTTTCTTGCAAAGAAATTATGCAAAACTGCTTGTTGGTATCTTGGTGCATATACTTTGCAAGCTGCATTAAAAACACTTGCTTGATATTGTATGCATAATTCATCAGTTTGTTTGTTCACTCTATCATTATCTAAGCTTGTATTGCCAGAAATCTTTAAGCCATAAATATCTGTTGTTGGATGAATATAGAAAACATCTGCTTTTGCTATGGATTGATTGTTTTTTATAGACGTGTTTGGCGTCCAATTTGAGTTGTTTGAAACTTGTGGTAATGCTGCCCAATTTTGCGTTTGTGCATAGTCTGTAACTTGTGCAAAAGCAACTTTTTGTAAAAGAAATAATAGAAATAACAATCTACCCATTTGACGTATTCAAATTTATTTTCATATAAAATTAATTCCAATTTTTATATTTGTATGTTAAGTATTGTTATCAGTAATAAATATGACACAAGATTTGAATTATTAATGAAAAACTCTTGTATTTTAGTACTCATAAATAAGTATAAGAATTAGATTGTATGAATACGATTCAAACGTTTTTATTAGAAAATAAATCAATAGTAAATATTGTTGTAGTTGCAATAATTTTTACTTTTACTTTAGCTGCTGGAAAATTTATAAAATATACAGTATCAAACTTAATTATTAAAAAAACTGGTGATGAAATAACAGGTAACTTTGTTGGCCGTATTTTTAGTATAATTGTTTTTGCAACTGGTATTTTGCTTTGCTTAGAAAAATTAGGCTTAAAATCTTTTTCTAATAAAATATTAGCTGGTGCTGGATTGACAACATTTATTATTGGTTTTGCACTTAAAGATATTGGCGAAAACTTTTTAGCAGGAATTGTATTGGCGCTCAATAAGCCATTTCGTGTTGGTGATATTATACAAGTAGATAGTATAATTGGCGAGGTGGCGTCTGTTACATTAAGAGAAACAACCATAAAAACGAATGATGGCAAAGATATCTATATTCCTAATTCTAAGTTGATTACTAGTCCATTGACAAATTATACAGTTGATGGTTTCCAAAGATTTGAATTAAAAATAGAAATTGAAGGCTATACATCAGATACAAATATACTCATGCAAAACATCAAAGATGTTATCAACGAACATAAGAGTGTAATTGAAAAAAAAGAAAAAGTTACAGATGTACATTTAGTTCAAATTAAGCAACAAAACATGAGTTTCTTGTTATACTATTGGTTGTATGATTTTCATTTCAATATGAATGAAGAGCAAATAAAAACAACTATTATGTTGCAACTAAAAGATTATTTTAATCAGAATAATATAAAGTTAGTTTCTATTGCTTAGTTGCTGTTTTTTATTTTAATATCTTATTCTGGAATAGTAATAAGATAGCTACACCTACTGTAATGTAAGCATCTGCAACATTGAAAATGTATGGAAAAAACTCTGTGTATCTGCCACCAACAAATGGAATCCATTCTGGTAAATTGTCATTATACAATGGGAAATAAAACATATCTACAACTCTACCTTTGAACCATGTTCCATATGATTCTGCAGGAAATAGTGTTGCAATTTCACTAGGTGTGCTTTCGCTAAATATTTTACCATAAAATACACTATCTATAATATTTCCTACTGCGCCTGCAAAAATTAAGGACATACATACTACAAATAGATAATTTGCGTGCTTGGTTTGTATTTGTTTGCGAATATAATAAGCAATAAATATGACAACAATTATTCTAAAAAATGTCAATAATAATTTGCCTATGCCTCCACCAAAGCTAAGTCCGAATGCCATGCCTTCATTTTCTACAAAACTGATGCTTGCCCAATCTCCTAAATAATAATTATGCTCACCAAGATACATATTGAGCTTTACATATATTTTAGTAATTTGGTCTATTATAATTAGTATAAATATAAATAAAATCGCAAATCGTTGTTTGTTCATGGTACAAATATATAATTATATTTCTTTTCCATCAAGCGTTTGTATCTGATAATCTGTCAATTTCAGGCTACTATCTTGAATTAATTTTATCCATTTATTTGTTTTTGCATACCATTTCATTCTAAAAGAAAGTGTGCCTTTTTTTAGAAATGCATAAATGAAAGGATGCACAAAAAGTATAAAACTCTTTTCTTTGTTGTTGCTCAATCTTTCCAAATCATTATAAATATGCTCTACAATTTGCAATGGTTCTTCTATTTTAGCTTTGCTATTTACAATATCTTCAGAAACATCAATAGATACTTGTTCTTTCACTCTTTGGCGTGTTATTTCCATCAACCCAAATTTGCTTATTGGTAACAAGACATGTTTTGCTTTATCTGTTTTCATGGCTTCTTGCATTATCTCCAATAGTTTACTTTTATTGGATTGAGATTTCATATCAATAAAATCTATTACTATGATACCACCAAGGTTTCTTAATCTCAATTGTCTTGCAATTTCTACAGCTGCGTCTGAGTTTATGTTGAAAGCATTTGTTTCTTGGTCTATATCTTTTTTAATCTTCGGGCCACTGTTCACATCCACAACGTGCAATGCTTCTGTGTGTTCGATGATTAGATAAGCACCAGATTTTAATGTTACTATTTTCCCAAATGCTGTTTTCACTTGTTTGCTGATATCATATTCTTCAAAAATTGGTGTATGTGATTGATGTTTTTGCAACAACTGTGATTTATCTGGGATATATTCTTCAAGATATCTTTTTAAATCACTTTGTATGGCATCATCATCAGTTACTATACGTTCAAATGTATCATTCAGCAAATCTCTAATTATTGTAAAAGATTTAGAAACCTCACGATATACACAGACTTCCTTTTGTTGAAGATATAGCTTTTTTGTAATACTTATCCATTTCTGATAAAGTATTTGAATGTCTTTTTGTAGTTCTGCTTCTGAGATATTTGCGGCATTGGTACGAACAACTACGCCAAAGCATTTAGGTTTTATTTGTTGGCAAATTTGATGTAGTCTATTTCGCTCATCTTCATTTACTATTTTTTTGCTAATGCCTATAGATTCATTAAATGGTGTAAGCACAACATATCTACCAGGAATTGAGATTTCGCAAGTAAGTCTTGCGCCTTTTGTAGACATTGCCTCTTTTGATACTTGAAATAGCAACAACTGTCCTTTTTCAAGAACTTGTTCTATATTACCATCTTTTTCGATTAATGGTTCTAGGCTAAACGACTCCAAAGATGTTATGTCTTGCGTTGTACGTGCTGCATCAGTGTATGCTTTTAAGCACTTAACGTATGGACTTAAATCTGAATAATGAATAAAAGCATCTTTATCTTGCCCTATATCAACGAATGCTGCATTAAGGGCAGGATTTAGTTTTTTTACTCTTCCTAAATACATATTACTTGCAACACAATCGTTGCTTTCATATGCATCTAAGTGGTATTCGACTAATTTTTTATTTTCTAGAAGCGCAATTTCAACACCTTTGGAATTAGCATGTAATACTAATTCTCTTATCATATTTGGGTTTGTTTAGTTGAAAATTACTTTTTCTTTTTATGTCTATTTTTTCTTAGTCTCTTTTTTCTTTTGTGCGTAGCAATCTTATGTCTTTTTCTTTTTTTTCCAGAAGGCATAATTGTTATTTTTTTAATTCGTTAATAAATTGTTCTATTTCTTTGTCAAATTCTGGATTGTTTACCAGCGTTTTGCATAATTCCATCAATTGTATTGCTTTTTGTTTGTTCCCTAATTCTGCCTCAGTAAATGCTAAAAAATAAATAGCTTCTGTGTTTTGAGGATCAAGCTGCAATACTTTCTCTAATCTTTCTTTTGCCTTGTCATATTGTCCAGATTGTAGTGATAATCTTCCCAAAGTTGTTAATGCAACTAAATTTTCTGGATTTTTTTCTACAATGCCTTTCAATATTTCAATTCCTTTCATTGGTTCTTGTCCATCCTGCACATAAATTTCTGCCATTTGTATTTTAGCATCAACGTTATCTGGCTCAAAATCAAGAACTTTTTTGAAAGATTGGAGTGCAAATGTAATGATATTATTTGATATATTACTATCTCTGTTAATTTTATATGCACTCATCAATGCATAGCCTGCATTTTCATATGCAGCAGGTGTATTTTTGATTTGTGCTTGTTTGTATTGATAGTAGGCATATAGGTTTGCTTGCTTTGCATCTTTACATGCATGAATGATGCGTTCAATAAGCTGTGTGTCTTTCTCTTGTTGTTTAGCTAAGTTGATTAAAGTAACTAAAGAATCTGGAAGTTGATTATTCTTGATGATGGTTTGCTCGTAGGTTTCAAAATCAATAACATTAGAAACGCTTGCTTTTGCTTCTTCTTCTGATTTCTTTTTGGTAGTTTTCCCAAAGAAAAAAAGCAATCCAACCAACACAATGGCAACACCCAACAATATCCACTGCTTATTTTGCAAATGTATTATGATTTTACTACTTTAGATTCTTTGATTTGCAGTAAGAATTGTTTTGACGGCTTAAAAGATGGAATATCATGCTCTGGAATTTCTATTGATGTACCTTTTTTTATGTTTCTTCCAATTTTTGCTTTTCTTGTTTTTCTTATAAAAGAACCAAATCCTCTAACATAAATATTTTCTCCTTCCGCCAAAGAATCTTTTACTTCTTTAAAAAATGCTTCTACAGTAACAATAACATCTACTTTTGGCACACCTGTTTTCTCTGAAATAATCGAAATGATATCTGCTTTTCTCATGTAATTTAAATTATAGGGCAAAGTTGCAAAAATTGTTGTTATTTTAAAAATATAAATCTTTATTTATAGTTTTGTTCATATTAAGTATCTATGAATAACTTTAGCAAAATGCTTATAGAATGGTATAATTTGAACAAAAGAACATTGCCATGGAAAAAATCTTTTGATGTATATCAAATATGGTTGTCTGAAATTATCTTACAACAAACTAGAATTGAACAAGGAACGCCTTATTATCTAAAATTTATTGATAAATATCCTACAATTGTAGATTTTGCTAACGAAGACATTGGAAATATTTTGAAACTTTGGGAAGGTTTGGGCTATTATAGTAGAGCTAGAAATATGCATCATACAGCAAAACATATTCGTGATACATACAATGGCATTTTCCCAAATAACTACGAAGACATTAGAAAACTAAAAGGAATTGGTGATTATACTGCTGCTGCTATTGCGTCGTTTAGCTATCAGTTGCCATATGCTGTTGTAGATGGCAATGTGTACAGAGTTTTGTCTAGAATTTTTGGCATTGATATTCCTATTGACACTACTGCTGGCAAAAAATATTTTCAGCATAAAGCACAAGAGTTGCTAAATAAAAAAAATCCTGCGGAATACAACCAAGCCATTATGGATTTTGGCTCACTAGTTTGTTCGCCAAAAAACCCACAATGTACATCTTGTCCATTTAGTTCCAATTGTATTGCTTACCAACAAGATAAGATTAGCACTTTGCCAGTAAAATCAAAGAAATTAATTAAAAAGAAAAGGTTCTTTCATTATTTTGTATTTAACAACCAACAAGAAATTATACTACACCATAGAAACAACCAAGATATATGGAAACTCTTGTATGATTTTCCTTGTATAGAAACGGATTCTGAAAAAATATTGGACAATGACTTAAAGAAATATAAAATAAAGAAACTACCCAATCCAATCCAATTGAATCAAGTTTTGACTCATCAAAATATTGATGCTTACTTCTATGATATGGATTATTTGCCTAAGCAAATTCCAGATGCATGTATTGTTGTAAAAGTAAAAGATATACAACAATATACATTTCCAAAAATTATCAGAAATTATTTGAAATGTAAAAATTTATAATTATCTTAGTTCTATTAATACTATCTCTATAACAAATAAATAATTGGCTATGAGTGTAAATAAGGTAATTTTGATTGGAAGATTAGGAAAAGATCCAGAAGTAAGAAAAATAAATGAAACAACTACCGTATGTAATTTTCCTTTAGCAACTAGAGAAGTTTATAAAAACAATGATGGTACTTATAATGAACAGACTGAATGGCATAATATAGTAATGTGGCGTGGTGTGGCAGAACGTGCAGAACGCATTCTAAAAAAAGGTTTTAACGTTTTTATTGAAGGAAAAATTAAAACAAGAAGTTGGGATGATAAAGAAGGTCACAAAAGATATACTACAGAAATTGTTGTTGAAAATTTTCAGCTATTAGAAAAAAAAGTAGCAACAGATACTAGTAATACTCAACAAGAAAACATATCTTCACACACAAATACAGATGACATAGAGCAAAACTATGATGATGATTTGCCATTTTAAAGCATAAAATAGAAAAAACTTGGACGACGGTATTCCCATACATGTTTTAAATATTCTTCTAACACCTAATATCTTCAATCCTATAAATCAAATTGTTGTTTATGGTTTGGTTGTTGTCCTCATTTTATTATTTCTTTCTGCAATACTCAGCTCTGCTGAAGTTGCCATATTCTCGTTGGACAACAAACAACTGAATAAAATGGAAGAAAACGGCGATAGTACAGACAAAGCCATCTTGGATAGAATAAAAAATCCTAAAGAATTGCTTGCAACATTAGTACTAAGCATTACATTGTTTAATCTTGGTGTTGTTATTGTATTTGAATCTGTTTTTGAAAATCTATTCAATCCAGTGTACATGCATGAGCATAAAACACTAGAATTTATAGTAAAAATAGTTTTTGAAACATTGGTCATTGTTCTTTTTGCAGAAGTGATTCCCAAAGTTTATGCAACACAAAACAATTACAACATCAGTAGAACATTAATCAGACCTATTATTTTTTTAAGTAAAATATTTTCCATATTCACAAATGGATTAATTGTAATTTCAACATTCTTAGAAAAAAGGCTACAAACCAACGAACAAAATCTTACAGCACAAGATATTGATGAAGCAATAGACATTACATCAATAGATGAAGACATAAAAAATGATTCTAAAATTCTGAAAGGTTTGGTAAAATTCGGAAATATTACTGTTACTCAGATTATGAGATCAAGAGTAGATGTAATTGCCATAGATACTGATTCAAATTTCAAAGAATTATTAGATACAGTAAAAGAATCTGGCTATTCTAGAATACCAACATACAAAGATGATATAGATAAAATTACAGGAATTGTGTATGCCAAGGATTTATTGCCACATTTGGATAAAAGCGAAGATTTTCAATGGCAAACTATTATTCGACCTGCATTTTTTATTCCAGAAAATAAAAAAATAGATGACCTTTTAGAAGATTTTAGAACTAAAAGAGTGCATATGGCAATTATTGTTGATGAATATGGTGGCACATCAGGCATCATTACTCTCGAAGATATTTTGGAAGAAGTAATTGGCGAAATAAAAGATGAGTTTGATGATGTAACAGAAATAGATTACAAAAAACTAGATGCCAACAATTATATATTTGAAGCAAGAACAAATATCAATGATTTTTGCAAAGTATTGGAAATAAAAAATGACTCATTTGATGCTGTTATTGGTGACGCAGATTCTTTGGCTGGGTTAATGCTTGAGCTGTATTCTGATTTACCAAAAGAAGGCGATGAGCTAAACTACAATCAATATAAATTTACTATTCTAGAAGCAAACGAAACGAGAATAATTAGAATAAAAGTTACCATCAATAATGATTAGTTTGTAACCATCAGTTTTGAAATATAAATAGTATTTTCTGCACTATTTACAATTCGTACAGTATACATACCTTTTTCTAAGTTAATATTTATTGGCTCAGCACTTCGTGCAATCATCTTTCTTTCAAGCACCTTTTCGCCAACAATATTTATTATTTGTAATTCAATTTCTTTCTGTTCAATATTATTATCATAATCTACAAAAAACTGATTGCTTGTAGGATTTGGATATACATTAAATGTTTGATAATTATTCTTTTTAATTGGTGTTGTTCTATCATTACAAACAACATTATTATGCAGAAAAGTTGCAGTTGTAGCAAGTAAAAAAGCTCTATCTTCTGCGTTTGCAGTTTTATCAGCAGGATGGTCAATTTTATCAAATGTATAAAATTCGTAAGTTGCACCTAAAGTTTTTTGTCTTTGAGCTATTTGCTTACTACCATAAAACTGATTTAAATGACAAGCTACAGTTACAAAACAGCCTTTGTCGTATGGTACTGTCAAGTCTATACCATGATGAAACGCAATAAATTTTATATCTTTATTATTGTTCAAATAATTTAAATTATCAATAGCACCACTACAACTTACTATAGCTTTCACACTATTTCTTGAAGTATATCCAGCGTTTCCACTATTTCCTTCTAAGCCACCTAATGCTGTAAAGTTTCTTCGAAAATCTACAGATGCTTCATCCAAATCATCAATATATGTAGCATGTAAACAAGCAATTGCTCCAGCAGAAGAACCATATAATATTATTTGTGAAGTATCAATTCTATAAATATTGCCATTCTCAGCTACATCTTTTTTAAAAAATCGTATAGTAGCATTTATGTCATGTACAACACGTATCATAGCTTTGTACCAATTGTTTTTATCTGCAAAATTTAAAATAGGTGTTAATAAATTTGTTTGCTCTACTCTATACTCAATATTTGCTGTCACATAGCCTTTTCTTGCAAAATATTTGGCATTCTCATCAATAGATTGGTCTGTTCTGCTACCACCAATAAACGAACCACCATGTACAAATATCATCAATGGCCTTAAGCTCAAAGTATCATTTTCTGGTTCATAAACATCTAGTAGCAAATCAGTTGAAACATCTTTGCTATCAAGGTTGTTACCATACTTTATGTCTTTATGGGTAATTAATGTACTACTTATATCTTCTAGATATCTATCGCCACATTGAGCAAATATTATATGTTGTGATAGCAATACAACAAAACAAAATAAAATGTTATTTTTCATTATACACAAGTCTAGTTATGGTTATAAAGTTAATGAATCATACTTATATATTCAATAATTATTAAAGATTATACTGTGTACGCCCAATCTCAATATTAAAAAATTGACGTTTTGGTAATTACGACTTAAACAAATCTTGACAAAAAATACTTAATTTAGTTGGTTCAATTATTTTTTATTATAAAGTAAAACATTGTATGGGAAAAAATACTGGATTTTTAGAGTTCAAGAGAGAATTGCCAAGCTACAGAAAGCCAGCAGATAGAGTAAAAGATTATAAGGAATTTTATGAGCCATTTTCAGATGAAAAAACAAATCATCAAGCTGCAAGATGCATGGATTGTGGTGTTCCATTCTGTCATAATGGATGCCCACTAGGAAATATTATTCCAGAGTTCAATGATGCTGTTTATCAAAACGATTGGAAGCTAGCTTACGATATTCTTACTTCTACAAATAATTTTCCAGAATTTACAGGTAGAATTTGTCCTGCACCATGCGAATCTTCATGTGTATTAGGAATCAACCAACCACCAATTGCTATTGAGCACATTGAAAAATCAATAATAGAAAAAGCATTTGAATTAAACTTTGTAAAACCACAAGTACCAAAACAAAGAACAAATAAAAAAATCGCAGTTATTGGCTCTGGTCCATCAGGACTTGCAACTGCACATCAACTAAATAAAGCTGGACACTCAGTTACTGTATTCGAAAGAGCTGACAATATTGGTGGATTACTTCGATATGGTATCCCAGATTTCAAACTAGAGAAAAAAGTAGTTGAAAGAAGAGTAGAATTAATGGAAAAAGAAGGCATTGAGTTTAAAACAAATGCCAATGTTGGTAGTAATGTAAGTACAGAAGAAGTGCTTAAAAACTTTGATGCAATTGTATTGACTGGTGGCTCCACAATACCAAGAGATTTGCCAATTCCAGGTAGAAATTTAAAAGGAATTTATCCAGCAATGGAATTCCTTTCTCAACAAAACAAAAGAGTATCAAATATTGAAACAACAGTAGACCATCAAGGAAATCCATATCAAAATGGTGATTTATTTGCAACAGACAAACATGTTGTAGTTATTGGTGGTGGCGACACAGGCTCTGACTGTGTTGGTACTTCTAATAGACATGGTGCTGCATCTATTACCCAAATGGAATTATTATCTAAGCCACCATTGGAAAGAGCAGAATCTACACCATGGCCAATGTACCCATTGGTATTAAGAACATCATCATCACACGATGAAGGTTGCCAACGTGAATGGTCTATCTTAACAAAAGAATTTATTGGCGACGAGAATGGAAACTTATCTGGAATAAAGATTGCAGAAATTGAATGGAAAACAATTGATGGAAGAGCGCAATTTGTAGAAACACCAGAAACCGAAAGAGTTATTCCTTGTCAACTTGCATTATTAGCTATGGGCTTCTTACATCCACAACACGATGGATTGCTAGCACAGTTGGGCGTTGAAATAGATGAAAGAGGCAATGTAAAATCTGACAATTACCAAACAAATATTCCAAAAGTTTTTGCTGCTGGAGATATGCGTCGTGGACAAAGCTTAGTTGTTTGGGCAATTAGCGAAGGAAGAGAATGTGCTTATGAAGTAGATAAATTTTTAATGGGCGAAAGCTTATTAGAAAGAAAAAGTACATCTATGCTTGCTTTAGATTAATTGACAACGCACTTCCTAAAAAAGCTTACAATTATTGAATACCTCGTCTAAAACAGATGTTATCACCTGTTTACCTGTCAGAAGTAAAGAGTTCAGTGTTTTTTTTTAATAAAAAGACATTATAAATAAAGTATAAAAAAGTTGCGTCATTGCGAACGAAGTGAAGCAATCTAAAACAACAAATTATAAAACGTTCAAGCATCAACCCACGGCTGACTGTCGACTGCCGACTATCATGGCATTAGAAAAATAGCGTTAAGAAAATAAGCGTCGAGCGTAAAAAAAGTTTTGCTGTTTGAAGTTCTGCTTTGTAGAAGCAGAACAAGTTTAAAACTTTTAGCGAAGACGAATATTTTTAGCGTAATTTTTCGTAAGCCTTGATTGTTCTTTGTTACTTTCTTTGTATCAAGACAAAGAAAGTAAATGCACTGTTTTATCAAGAAAAAATAGCTTTACTGTCATTACCACGAAAGTGGTAATCTCATTATTACTTAGATTTAGAAGATTGCCTTTTTCAAGGCAATGACATTAAGCAATTTCAAGAATAAATTTATAAAACATTCAAGCGTTAGCACGCGGCGAAGAAAAATCAAAATATCTAAAATCATATTCTGATATAAGAAATAAAAAACGGCATTAGAAAAATAGCGTTAAGAAAATAAGCGTCGAGCGTAAAGAAAGTTTTGCTGTTTGAAGTTCTGCTTTGTAGAAGCAGAACAAGTTTAAAAACTTTTAGCGAAGACGAATATTTTTAGCGTAATTTTTCGTAAGCCTTGATTTTTCTTTGTTACTTTCTTTGTATCAAGACAAAGAAAGTAAATGCACTATTTTATCAAGAAAAAAAGTAAGTATTACACTCTTGTATCAAGACAAAGAAAGTAAATGCACTGTTTTATCAAGAAAAAAATAGCCTTACTGTCATTACCACGAAATTGGTAATCTCATTAGCACTTAGAAATATGAGATTGCCTTTTTCAAGGCAATGACACTAATTAAAACCTCGTCGCTATCTAATATTTTTTTCTATCCAGTTATTTTTATTAGACCGCTTGGGTATTTAATTAGACTAGATGGTAATAAAATTAGACTATTTATAAATTTAATTAGACAGAATATGAATAAAATTAGACAGTTTAGTAATTTATTTAGACTATTTATGAATTAAATTAGACTGCTTGGTAATTTTATTAGACAGAATGGGTAATTATTTAGACAATTTATGAATAAAATTAGACAGTTTAGTAATAAAATTAGACACTAGTTTAATAAACTTAATTTTTTCATTTTTAAAATGACAGCATATGAAATCAAAATATTTAGAAAACATAGGCAGTTTCCACTTTGGGCAACTGCTTAAAACTTATATTGATAAGCAGAAAGTAGCAAAATCTGCATTGGCGAGAAAAATAAAACGCAAAGATAGCACCATCATTCATTACCAAAACAGTGCATCTATACAGTTAGCCATTGTACACGAACTTAGCTATGCACTAAAACACAATTTCTTTGCCGACATAGCAGCACAATTGCCCAGCACCTATACCAGCAATGTTAGCATAGACAACAGCAAAGACTTACGTATTGCACAACTAGAAAACGAATTAGCAATAAGCAAAGCAAAATACGAAGCCCTAGCAGAAGTAATGAAAGGGAAATAAAACCTCGTTTGCGACACATACAAGAATTATTAGTACATAGCAGTAGCAAACCGACAGAAATATATACGCATGTAAGCACACACAATATTCAAAATATTATATCACCATTTGATACATTATAAATAAAATACTTTATATTTACATAAATAAACGCTACGCAGTAGCGCATATAAACAAGTTATGGGCAACCTTAAAAGACGACATTAACCAAACAGAAAGACAACTTTGAAACAAATTGTAAAACATCTACTGACCATTTTTAGCTTGACAGTTTTAGTGACTTCTTGTAATAAGACAACACCTGCTGGTTTCTGGACAGACTTTCACAAGGAATTAATATTGACAAAAAATAGCGACCAAGGACCTTGGGGCGGACAAAGGGAAATAAACTGGAAAAGTGAAACGGACAATACTTTTACCGACAAAGAATTAGTTGAATTTGCAGATAAAAATGACTGGAAACTTGTAGACAGCATTTCATTTTCAGCAGACACTTTAACCAAAAGCACTTTCTCTAAACTTAAAAGTGACGACTATTCACTTAACATTTTAAATGAAAGTATTCTACCAAAAATTAAATCAAAGGACAGTAAAATATTTATATTTAAAACGACTTGGTTGAATGTTGAACCAGGAAATACTCGTGAGACTTTTGAAAATGGTTTCGCAGTTTTAAATTCAGACAGAACAGAATTGAAAGTTTATCACTTGTGGGGCGAATAATATGCAGACATTTACAAACAGACAGAAAAGAAAGGCTGCCCATAACATCGGTAGCTGTTGCACAACTCGGTTTTTTGGAAGATTAAATTTTCATATCTACAATATCATATTTAATATTAAATAACCTGTATTTTATGGTTTGTATTTCTGCTGTGGTAGTTGGTGGTGGTTTTCATAAAATAAAAAAGTAAAAACAGACTTTTTATCGTGTTTATTTCCATTTTTTGTGCTATCTGCATCGCATTTTCCTTTATTTTATTAGGTTTGGAAAGAAAGCGCATCAGCTTGTGTAGGTTGTAAAAGATTTGGTAATTAAAGTTTTGTGTAATAAATTACATTTGTAAATAAATAATAGCTGGTGCTAAACACGCACAACCAGCGCCAATTTTCAACCGTTATTGGCAATTTTATTCCAACTTCACTTCAAATTCAAAATAAATATTTTACTTTTGTGATAATATCAAATGATAGTATCATAATATGAAGCCACCTTACGAAATAACTTCAGAAATATTAAAATACATTACTTCAATTTCAGAGAAAATTGGCGAGGTAAATGCTAAATACCTCATAAAATCTAACCCTACATTAAGAAAGCAAAATCAAATTAAAACCATTCATTCGTCGCTAAGCATTGAAGGAAACACGCTTACAGAAGAACAAATTACTGCAATTTTAGAAAACAAAAGAGTAATAGGACCAAAAAAAGATATTACAGAAGTAATGAATGCCTTGGAAGTATATAAAAATATAAATAGCCTAAAACCTCATAAAGAAAAAGACTTCTTGAATGCGCATAAATTACTATTACAAAAGTTAATAAAACAACCAGGAAAATATCGAAATCAAAGCGTAGGAATTGTAAAAGGCGCTAAAGTGGAACATATTGCACCGCCTCACGAAAATGTTTCATTTTTGATGAAAAGTTTATTTGAGTATGTAAAGGATAAATCAGAAATAGCACTTATCAAAAGTTGTGTTTTTCACTACGAAATGGAATTTATTCATCCATTTTTAGATGGAAACGGTAGAATGGGAAGATTATGGCAAACGTTGATTCTAATGCAAGATTATCCTGTATTTGAATTTCTTCCTTTCGAAACATTAATTTCTAAAAATCAGGAAGCATATTATAAAGTATTATCTAACGCTGACAAAGAAGGTAAATCAACAAAATTCATTGAATATATGTTGCAAATGATTGACCATTCTTTGGACGAGTTACTTCAAAATTCATCGAAAAAACTATCTGAAAATGATAGAATGCTTTTATTTTTAGAGAACATAGAAAATGATTTCACCCGAAAAAATTACATCGCTTATTTCAAAGATATTTCATCGGCAACAGCAAGTCGTGATTTAAAAAATGCAGTCGAAAAATCATTAATAGAAAAATATGGAGATAAAAATACTTCAACATATCGAAAAAAATAATACTGCTTACAACATGGGTAGCTGTTGCACAACGTGAGTTTTTGAGTGGTAATTTTACATAACTTATATATCATATATTATTGAAAAGGCATAATATTTCAATTAGAAAATAATACAAATTTTAATTGCAACAGATACTAATATTCTTGTCTTTTGGCGTAAATGTTTAACTTTACAATAATTAGTTTATTGTATGCAAGAAGTTCAACCTTACCAACTCAAAAATAAAATAAGAATAGTTACAGCTGCCTCATTATTTGATGGCCATGATGCTGCTATCAATATTATGCGACGCATTATTCAGGCATCTGGTGCAGAAGTAATCCATCTTGGTCATAATCGTTCTGTACAAGAAATTGTAGAGTGTGCCATTGAAGAAGATGCTAATGCAATTGCATTTACATCTTACCAAGGTGGTCATGTTGAATTTTTGAAATACATGTATGATTTATTGAGAGAGAAAGGTTGTGGACATATTAAAATTGTTGGTGGTGGTGGCGGCACTATTTTGCCATCAGAAATTGAAGAATTACATGCTTATGGAATAGATAGAATTTATTCGCCTGATGATGGCAGAGCATTAGGTTTACAAGGCATGATAAATGATTTATTGCAAATTTGTGATTTTCCTACAGGAAAGAATATTGCATTAAATGAAACTTTATTAAAAGAAAAAAATACCCATCAAATTGCGCAGTTAATTTCTGCTGCTGAAAATTTCCCAGAAGAATATGACAAAATTGAATCTCAAATTTTACATCTCACATCTCACATCTCAACACCTATTCTTGGAATAACAGGAACAGGAGGTGCAGGAAAATCTTCATTGACAGATGAATTAGTTCGTAGATTTTTATTGGATTTTCCAAATAAATCTATTGCTATTATTTCTGTTGACCCAAGTAGAAGAAAAACTGGTGGCGCATTATTAGGCGATAGAATACGCATGAATTCTATCAATAATGCTCATGTGTATATGCGCTCTATGGCAACACGACAAACCAATGCATCTATCTCTAAAAATATCACAGATGCATTAGCTATTTTAAAAGCAGCCAACTATGATTTAATAATTATAGAAACTTCTGGAATTGGACAAAGTGGAACAGAAATAGTTGATATTGCAAATACGTTCTTATATGTGATGACGCCAGAATTTGGTGCAGCTTCTCAGCTTGAAAAAATTGATATGTTGGATTTTGCTGATGTAGTAGCAATCAATAAATTTGATAAACGTGGTGCACAAGATGCATTGCGTGATGTAAAAAAACAATATCAACGCAATAGAAATTTATGGAATATTGATCCAGAACAAATGCCTGTGTATGGTAGCATTGCTTCGCAATTCAATGATCCAGGTACAAATGAATTATATAAAGCAGTAATTCAGAAAGTAATAGAAAAATCTAATTTAGATTGGCAATCAACTATAAATTTACGCACAGGTAATTCTGAAAAAATTTATATCATTCCACCAAATCGTGTTCGTTATTTATCTGATATTACCAAAACAAATAGAGATTACGATACTTGGGTAAAAGAACAAGCAGAAGTTGCGCAAGATTTATATGCGTTGGAAAGAGTAAAGTCAATGGTCAACGGTCAAGAGTCAACTAAATCTAAAGAATCGGTGGACAATGGTTTGTCAACTGTGGACTCGATTATTGAAAACAAGCGATTAAAATTGCATCCAGAATGTCAACAAATATTAGATACTTGGAACGAGAAGAAAGCAAATTACAACAATGAATTTTACGTATTTAAAGTACGTGATAAGGAAATCAAAATCAAAACACACACAACTTCTTTATCGCATTTACAAATACCAAAAGTTTGTTTACCTAACTACACTGCGTATGGCGATATTTTAAAATGGACTTTGCAAGAAAATGTTCCAGGTGAATTTCCATATACAGCTGGTGTTTTCCCATTTAAAAGAGAAGGTGAAGATCCAACACGTATGTTTGCTGGCGAAGGTGGACCAGAAAGAACCAACAAACGTTTCCATTACGTATCATTAGGTTTGCCAGCAAAAAGACTTTCTACAGCCTTTGATAGTGTAACATTATATGGAGAAGATCCAGCGATTCGTCCAGATATATATGGTAAGATAGGCAATTCAGGTGTTTCTATTTGCACTTTAGATGATGCAAAAAAATTGTATTCTGGTTTTGATTTGTGTTCGCCAAATACATCTGTTTCTATGACTATTAATGGACCAGCTGCAACTATTTGCGCTTTCTTTATGAATGCAGCCATCGACCAAGAGTGTGAAAAATATATCAAACAAAATAATTTAGTAGATGAAGTCAATAAAAAAATTGATGCCATTTATAAAAGCAAAAATGCGAAAAGACCAAGCTACAATGGTGCTTTGCCAGAAGGTAATGATGGTTTAGGCTTATTGTTATTAGGTGTTACTGGCGACCAAGTATTAGACAAAGAAGTGTACGAAAAGATTAAAACGTATGCATTATCGCAAGTGCGAGGCACCGTACAAGCTGATATTTTAAAAGAAGACCAAGCTCAAAATACTTGTATTTTCTCTACAGAGTTTTCTTTAAAAATAATGGGCGATGTACAAGAATATTTTGTGCAACATAATGTACGCAATTTTTATTCTGTTTCTATAAGTGGTTATCATATTGCAGAAGCTGGAGCCAATCCTATTTCCCAATTAGCATTTACTTTATCTAATGGTTTCTCTTTTGTAGAATACTATTTATCACGTGGAATGCACATTGATGATTTTGCACCAAACTTATCTTTTTTCTTTAGCAATGGTATCGACCCAGAATATGCAGTAATTGGCCGTGTTGCCAGAAAAATATGGGCAAAAGCGATGAAGTATTTATACAAAGGAAATGATAGAAGTCAGAAATTAAAATACCATATTCAAACATCAGGAAGAAGTTTGCATGCACAAGAAATTGATTTCAACGACATCAGAACAACTTTACAAGCATTGTATGCAATTTATGATAATTGTAATTCGCTACATACTAATGCGTATGATGAAGCAATCACAACACCAACAGAAGAAAGTGTGCGTAGAGCGATGGCTATTCAATTAATTATTAATAAAGAATTAGGTTTAGCAAAAAATGAAAATCCTTTGCAAGGCGCTTTTATTATTGAAGAATTGACCGATTTAGTAGAAGAAGCTGTGTATGCAGAATTTGATAGAATTACAGAACGTGGTGGTGTTTTAGGTGCCATGGAAACCATGTATCAACGTAGTAAAATACAAGAAGAAAGTATGTATTATGAAATGAAAAAACATACTGGCGAATTGCCATTAATTGGTGTCAATACTTTCTTGTCATCAAAAGGTTCGCCTACTATTTTGCCCATGGAAGTAATACGCAGTACCACCGAAGAGAAAGATTTGCAAATTGCAAACTTACAAGCTTTGCAAGAAAGAAATAAAACTGAAGCAGAACACTATATACAACTACTACAAAACGCTGCTTTAGAAAACAAAAATCTATTTGATGTATTGATGGAAACCGTTAAGTTTTGCAGCTTAGGACAAATTACCAACGCACTATTTAAAGTTGGCGGACAGTATAGAAGAAATATGTAATAGTTTTGAAATTGGTATTTATATTTGCATATAAAATAAAAATATATTCTAACAATTATGGAAAAAATTACCATTCAAGCAACAATAGCTGCAGATATACAAAAAGTTTGGAACTATTATACAGAACCAGCACATATTACACAGTGGAATTTTGCTACTGATGATTGGCAATGTCCGAGCGCAAGTAATGATATGAAAGTTGGCGGAAAATACATTGCAAGAATGGAAGCCAAAGATGGAAGCTTTGGATTTGACTTTGAAGCAACGTACAATGCAATTGTAGAGAAAGAATACTTTTCGTATACAATGCCAGATAGCAGAACTGTTGCAGTAACATTCAATGCACTACCAAATAATACCACATCTATTGATATTATTTTTGATGCAGAAACAAGCAACCCAATAGAAATACAACGCGATGGTTGGCTAGCGATTCTCAATAATTTCAAAAATTATACTGAACATAATTAGCAATTATACTATTCTCATTCTTAATAATTATCATTAATCAGATTTATTAATATGCTATGGTATTTATTCAATAGCTGATGCAATGCATCTTCTTGAGAAATATTAGACTGAATTAAAAATACAGGCAATACTAATTGTATTTTATTTATTCATATTGTATATTATAGGCAAATTATAATTATTACTTATAATAGTTTAAAAATTTAATTAGTTTTATAGTATTTTGCTATAATTATTTAAAAATAATCAAACTATTTTTTTAGATTTTAAATATTTAATCATGTTATTGCAAAAATAATTTAATTTTAATTCTACATTATTAGTTTTCAAAAACATATATTTATTAAAAAAAAGCAGTAAGTTGAGCAATAATTATGTTATTCGAGAATTATAAAATAAAAACAAATTTTTGGGATGAGATGTCTATGTCTGATGGCAATGTTCGTGAACATTACCAAAGCTTACTGAATAAGCTAAACAGCATCGATACAAATGAGCTGAACAAAAAAGAGGAAATTGCTAAACTTCTGTTTATGAACAGAGGCATTACCTTTACTGTTTACTCAGGTAATGAGGAAGGTATTGAGCGCATTTTCCCTTTTGACATTATTCCAAGAATAATTACTTCTACTGAATGGGATTATATTTCAAAAGGTGTAGAACAAAGAATGAGAGCGCTCAACTTATTTCTCCACGATATTTATCATGAGCAAAATTGCTTAAGAGATGGCCTTATTCCTGCAGAACTCATTGCATCATGTCCACATTACAACAGAGAAGTTTTTGGCATTAATGTACCACATAATATTTATGTACATATTGCAGGTATTGATTTAGTTAGAGATGCTGATGGCACATACTATGTATTAGAAGATAATTTACGCACACCATCTGGCGTTTCTTACATGATGGAAAACCGAGATGTAACAAAGGCAATTTTTCCTGAGTTAATGAATAAATACAAAGTACGTCATGTTAGCAATTATCCTTTAGAATTACAAAAGATATTAGTTTCATTATCGCCAAATCAAACACAAAATCCTTGTATCGTTATTTTAACACCAGGTATCTTTAATTCTGCCTATTACGAACATACATTTTTAGCAAGATACATGGGCGTAGATTTGGTTGAAGGCAGAGACCTTGTTGTAGAAAACCATAAAGTATACATGAAAACTACTCATGGATTAAAAAGAGTAGATGTTATATATCGTAGAGTAGATGATGAGTTTTTAGATCCATTAGCATTCCGACCAGATAGTATTTTGGGAGTGCCTGGCTTGTTGTCTGCCTACAGAAATGGCAATGTATCTATTGTTAATGCATTGGGCAACGGCGTAGCTGATGATAAAGCAGTATATGCTTATGTGCCAAAAATGATACAATATTATTTGAATGAAGAACCAATTTTAAAA
This sequence comes from Sphingobacteriales bacterium, assembly GCA_016699615.1. NCBI lineage: Bacteria > Pseudomonadati > Bacteroidota > Sphingobacteriia > Sphingobacteriales > Sphingobacteriales bacterium. The sequence goes on from CP064984.1 coordinate 1,607,652, forward strand.
AATGTTCCAACTTATATGATGGAAGATACAGAACAACGTAACTTTGTATTTGAGAACATGAATAAAATGGTGATTAAAAAAACAAATGACAGTGGTGGATATGGTATGCTAATGGGAACAACTGCATCTGATGAAGAGATAGCAAAATTTAAGATAGCCATTAATGCAGACCCAAGATCATTCATTGCACAGCCAACATTAAATTTATCTACTGTACCTTGTTATATTAATGGCGAACTTACGCCACGACATGTCGATTTGCGACCATATGCATTATTTGGACCAGATGGATTCAAATTAGTACCTGGAGGTTTAACTAGAGTTGCGCTAAAAGAAGGCTCACTTGTTGTCAATTCATCACAAGGTGGTGGAAGTAAAGACACATGGATAGTAGATTAATATAATATAAAATAGAATTATATGTTAAGTAGAATTGCGGATTCTTTATTTTGGATGAATCGTTATATGGAACGAGCTGAAGGTATGTTACGTATCCTAAAAATAAATTATGCTACATCCCTAGATAGTAATGCAGATGAAGTATATGATTGGTATCCTGTTTTGAATATATTTTCGATGTTGGAAGAAGAACAAATGAATGCAATAAGATACCAAACACAAGATGTATTGCAATATGTAATAGCTGATAAAAACAACCAAAATTCAATTAGGACAATTATTACAAAAGCAAGAGAAAATGCACGTGGCTTACAAGACCAAATTACCAAAGAACTTTGGGAAAGTATAAACGAATATTATCTAAAATTTAGTTCTAATAAAATAGATAATCTCTTAGCTACAAACAGACAATCTTATGCCATTAGCTCACTTATAGACCAAAGCTTATTTTATTATGGTGTGGCTGAAGTTACAATGCCACGTGGCGAAGGATGGAACTTCATGGGTATTGGAAAAAATATAGAACGTGCTATGCAGACAGCAGACATAGTTGATATGAGCTTTCATGACATTAATTATGATTTAAACAATCCGATGGATATATCATATTGGAAGAATTTATCGATGTCATTATCTGGATATGAGTTTTATTTAAAAACCTACCCAACTGGCTTGCAAACACAAAATGTAATAGACCTAATTCTGATGAATACTAATTTCCCACGCTCAATATTCTATTCTGTAAAGAAAATTAGTTATATTATGGAAAAACTAGCTCAACAGAATGTGAAAGAAGAAAAAGCATTATTACATAAAATTGGACGACTAAAAAGTCATATTGAATACACAGACCTAAATTCTATACAAAGAATAGGATTAAATAATTTTTTAGAAGAAATTAGAGGAGAGATATACGAGTTTAATTATAACTTTAGTAAATATTATTTTGCTTATCGCTAAACTAACTACCAACTATGTCTATTTATAAAATACATCACATCACTAAATATTTGTACGACAGCGAAGTATTTGAAAGTGCTAACCAAATAAAGATCTTTCCTTTTCCAAAAGAAGGGCAAGATATTATGAGTCAAGAAATAAAAATTACAGGTGACCCTATCTTGAATAAATTCTTTGACTATTGGGGAAATGGTACTGCATTCTTTACATTAAATCCAGCGCATAAGGAATTAGTTATAGATAGTAGATTAATTGTAAGTGCAATTGGTAAAGAAATAGATGAATCTGTTTCTACTCTTGATGATTGGCAAGAATTGCCTAATTTAATTCAAAAAAGACATTTTGTTATTAGATTATTCTAGTTGTGAAAAAATAGAACATCAAGAGATTGTAGATGATTTAATCAATGAACTTGAACTAAGGAAATTAACACCAATTCAAGCAGCAAACAAAGCCAATCAATACATTTATGAAAATTATAAGTATGTAAAAGGCATTACAACTATAGAAACCACAGTAGATGAAATTATACAACTAAAATCTGGTGTATGTCAAGATTTTGCACATTTGCTATTGCACATATTGCGTTCGCTAGGCTTGCCTGCACGCTATGTAAGTGGATACATTTGCCCAAATAGAAGTGGTATGCGTGGCGAAGGTGCAACTCATGCTTGGGTAGATGTTTATATACCAAATTTAGGTTGGATAGGAATTGACCCAACCAATAATTGTTATGCCAATATCAATCATATTCAATTGGCAGTTGGTAGAGATTTTACGGATTGCACACCAATAAAAGGTGTTTTTAAAGGCTCTGCAAAACAAAATTTATTGGTATACGTTTCTGTAGGCTACGAAGATGGACATATATTTGAAGAAACCAATACTGTACAAATGCAAAAAGAACAAACAATTGTAGCAGCAAATATTATACTAGAACAACACCAACAACAGCAATAGATAAATAATTAAAAATAAAAATGCCATTATACTTTTGTGTTTATTAAAAAACTCTTTAGTATAAAACACTAAACTATACAATATTTTTATTGTTATAAATATAATTAAGCAACAAGTATTACCTAATTTGTAGTTGCAAATCAAAACAAATAAGTTATGATCAATAAAAAAGAAATATTCGACAGTTTAGTAGTTAATCAATATAATATTTACAATAATTTATTTACCAACTTGCCATACGAAAAGATGCAAAACATTGGCATGCTTATTCCAATCTTGTATAATAATAGTCAGCAAGGTTTTACAAATCAACTAACACCACTACAAATTGTAGAAGATTTTTTTAATAGATATACAGACATACACAACGAAGAAGAACAAATAACATTTCTATTTAAAATAATACAATATATAGAAAGACAAGTAGTACTTTTTGATAGCATTGAAGATGCACATTTTAATGAGCTTGTACAACTATACAACAACTCCACATTTCAGGAAATTCTTGCATTCAGCAAAAGCCAACATACAACAGATGAGCTATACCAAAAACTAGCAACATTTAGCGTACGATTAGTATTAACAGCACATCCAACTCAATTTTATCCACCATATGTATTGCACATTATACAAAGTCTGCGAACTGCTGTAACCAACAATCAATTTTCTGCAATAGATGATTTATTGAAACAACTAGGCAAAACATCATTCTTTAATAAAGTAAAACCTACGCCACTGAGCGAAGCTAAAAGCATAATCTACTATTTAGAAAATGTATACTATCATGCAATCATTAACATGAATAATTACATTTATCAAAATCATACAGAAAAAATAAATTACCAATTATTACAACTAGGATTTTGGCCAGGCGGAGACAGAGATGGCAATCCATTTGTTACTGCAAATGTTACCGCAGATGTAACTGAAGAACTAAGAAAAGCCATCAGAAAATGCTACTACAAACATTTAAAAAAACTAAGCGCAAAACTCACATTCTATTTAGTTGATAATATCTTACTAAACCTAAGTAATCAACTATACAAAAGTATGTTCTCTAATGATTATCTATTAACCTACGATGAAATACTACAACCATTGCAAGAAGCAAAAAAAGTATTACTAGACATTCATAATGGATTATTTTTAGATGACTTAGAAGCATTAATCACTGCAGTACACATATTCCAAACACATTTTGCTACATTAGACATAAGGCAAGACAGTAGCATACATAACCAATTGATAGATTTGATTGCAGAAAAATATCAATTATCAACGCAAACATATACAAACTTAGATGACAAACAGAAATACAAACTATTGTTTGATAATGAAATTATTTTAGATGAAAATTTATTTGAAGATGAGGTAATAAAAGATGTCGTTATTAATATCAAACAACTTAAAAATATACAAACAACCAATGGCGAGTTGGCATGCAATAGATATATCATTAGCAACTCCACATCAGCATTAGATGTATTACAAGTATATTCATTTTTTAGATGGTGTAATTATAATATAGATGAAATAAATTTTGACATCATTCCATTGTTTGAAACAATTGAAGGCATGACCAATGCTGCTCCAATTCTTGAAAATTTATTCAAACATAAAATATATAGAAAACACCTACTAAGAAGAAACAACACACAAACCATAATGCTTGGATTCTCTGATGGCACAAAAGACGCAGGTTATCTTAGAGCAAATTGGGATATTTTTAAAACCAAAGAAACACTTACCGCAATAGCCAGAAAATATGATATAAAAATTATATTTTTTGATGGAAGAGGTGGTCCACCAGCACGTGGCGGCGGAAAAACACATCGCTTTTATGCAGCGCAAGGAAAAGACATTGCCAACGATGCCATACAACTAACCATACAAGGACAAACCATTTCTAGTATGTATGGACATGAACAGCAATTTAATTACAACTGCGAACAATTGATAACAGCAGGATTGCACAACGAATTGTTTAATGATGTAAGTCCGAATAAACAACAAAAAAAATTAATGGATGAGTTGGCAACAATGAGTTATAACAAATATGTTGACTTAAAAAATCATCCTAAATTTTTACCTTATCTTGAAAAAATGAGTGCTTTAAAATATTATAACTTAACTAATATTGGAAGCAGACCAGGAAAAAGAGGCAAAACAAAAAAACTTATTTTCTCAGATTTAAGAGCCATAGCTTTTGTAAGCGCATGGAGTTTATTAAAACAAAATGTTCCTGGATATTTTGGTATAGGCACAGCAATTAATACTTTTTATGAAGCTGGACAATTGCACAAGCTACAGTTATTATTCAATCATTTTCCATTTTTCAAAACACTTATATTAAATAGTATGATGTCATTATCAAAATCAAATTTTGAACTTACAGCATATATGAAATCAGACAAAGAATTTGGAGCATTTTGGAAAATATTATATAAAGAATATGAACTGAGCAAACGAATGGTTTTATTAGTAAGTGGCTACTCAGAGCTTATGCAAGAAGAACCAATAAGTAGACTATCAATAGCACAAAGAGAAAAAATTGTATTGCCATTAATTACCATACAGCAATACGCATTACAAAAAATACATGCCAATAGCAAGCACCAATCAGAATATGAAAAGATGGTAATGCGTTCATTGTTTGGCAATATCAACGCCAGCAGAAACTCTGCCTAGAATTTTTAATAAAATTTCTGCGTATTTACTTTTTTTCTTGATAAAAAAAGTAACAAAGAAAAATCAAGGCTTACGAAAAATTACGCTAAAAATATTCGTCTTCGCTAAAAGTTTTTAAACTTGTTCTGTTTCTTCAAAGCAGAACTTCAAACAGCAAAACTTTTTTACGCTCGATGTTACTTTTCTAATACCGTGATAGTCGACAGTCAGTCATGGATTGACGCTTGAACGTTTTATTGCTTTTTTTGATGAAATCGTTTGATGTCATTGCCTTGAAAAAGGCAATCTCATATTTCTAAGTATTTAGGAGATTACCACTTTCATGGTAATGACAGTAAGACTATTTTTTTCTTGATGAAAAAGTGCATTTACTTTCTTTGTCTTGATACAAGAGTGTTACATTTACTTTTTTTCTTGATAAAATAGTGCATTTACTTTCTTTGTCTTGATACAAGAGTGTAATACTTACTTTTTTTCTAGATAAAAAAAGTAACAAAAAAATCAAGGCTTACGAAAAATGACGCTAAAAATATTCGTCTTCGCTAAAAGTTTTTAAACTTGTTCTGCTTCTCTAAAGCAGAACTTCAAACAGCAAAACTTTCTTTACGCTCGACGCTTATTTTCTTAACGCTATTTTTCTAATGCCAATTTCTTTTCTTATCAGAATATGATTTTAGTCGTTTCGATTTTTCTTCGCCACGTGCTGACGCTTGAACGCATGGCGGTCGGCGGTCAGCGGTCGACAGTCAGCTGTGGATTGACGCTTGAATGTTCTTTATGCAAAACTTTCTTTATGCTCGACGCTTATTTTCTTAACGCTATTTTTCTAATGCCGTTTTTTATTTCTCTTTAGATTATGATTTCAGCTGTTTCGATTTTTCTTCGCCGCGTGCTGGCGCATGAACGTTCTTTATGCAAAACTTTCCTTACGCTCGACGCTTATTTTCTTTACGCTATTTTTCTAATGCCGTAATCGTCGACTGTCAGCTGTGGACTAATAATTTGCCATTGTAGAATACCTTAAAATGAAAAAGAGCTGGACATATATCCAACTCTTTTCTTTGTTTTGTGATCGCGGCACGATTCGAACGTGCGACCAACTGCTTAGAAGGCAGTTGCTCTATCCCCTGAGCTACGCGACCATCACCCAATTAGGTCGGCAAATATATTGCGTTTTTTATAAATTTCCTATTTTTGTTTATTAAAAAATTATGTTGAATCAAGAAATACAAATAGAAGATACATGGAAACAAGTTTTAGCAGATGAATTTGAAAAGTCTTATTTTCAAGAACTGAAGCAATTTTTGTTGACAGAAAGTGCGGCACAGAAGACTATCTTTCCTAAAGGTAATCTTATCTTTAATGCTTATAACACTACACCTTTCGACAAAGTAAAGGTGGTTATTATTGGTCAAGATCCGTACCATGGCATCGGGCAAGCACATGGTTTGTGTTTCTCGGTACAGTATGGTGTGGCAGTGCCTCCAAGTCTGAAAAATATATACAAAGAAATTAAAAATAATTATCCTGATTTCGAGGTTCCAACGCATGGTTGTTTGCAAGAATGGGCTGCACAAGGTGTTTTTTTATTAAATTCCATACTTACTGTAGAAGCTAATAAGCCTGCATCGCACCAAAAACGTGGATGGGAAAACTTTACTGATGCAAGTATCGAAGCATTATCAAAAAATAAAACTGGTCTTGTTTTTTTGCTCTGGGGAAATTTTGCTCAGCAGAAAGCATCGTTAATTGATGAACAAAAGCATTATATTTTAAAAGCTGCGCATCCTTCTCCTTTCTCTGCATATAATGGTTTTTTTTGGTGTCAACATTTTATTAAAACAAATGAATTGTTGCTAAAACAACAGTTGGAGCCAATAAATTGGCAACTACAAGCATATGAACAAAGATTATTTTAACAACAATTATCTAGATAAGAATAGATATAAGTAGTCTTATGCTTAAATTTGCAACTCAAAAAAGTAAATTAGTATGTACAGTATCTTTGGTCTTATTGCAAGTATTTATGGTATGCTTGCTGTAGCATTTGGTGCTTTTGGTGCACATGCACTAAAAACGAAACTAGATGTGTACCAACATCAAATTTATGATAAAGCTGTACACTATCAGTTTTTTCACATAGCAGCATTGTTATGTGTTTTTATCTTATCAAAATTCTTTCCTTCAAGAGCTTTGTATTTATCTGGTTGGTTTTTTGTGGCAGGCATATTTTTGTTTAGTGGCTCTTTGTATGTGCTTGCTACTCGACAGCTTCTAGGTATAGAACAAATTTCAAAGATTGTTGGTCCACTTACACCACTAGGTGGTTTATCATTCATCATTGGTTGGATATTTTTATTTATATCAATTTCTAAAGTAAAATAATTTATGTACAAGATTTACATTACTGTAATAAGCATCTTGTTTATTATGGCATTACAAGCGCAACCTGCAAATTTTAATGTAGCTAACGCGCCAGCAATTGGCAAAATAAGCGGAAAGGTGGTAGATGCTAAAACGAATGAGCCTTTGGCATATTCATCATTATACATAGAAAGTTTAATGGACTCTACACTAAACTATGCAACATTGATAGATGATGCTGGTAACTTTGAGCTTACTCAAATAAAAATTGGTGCGTACAAATTAGTTATCAGTTTTTTAGGTTATAAAGATTATGTAATTGAAAAGCTACTTATTATTCCTCCTGATAAAATAGATCAAAAATTAGGTACGCTAAAAGTAGAAGAAGATTCTAAAGTATTGGAAGAAGTAAAAATTGTAGCTGAAAAATCTGTGATGCAATTGCAAGCAGACAAAAAGGTATTTAATGTAGATAAAAGTGCTTTGAGTGCTGGTGGTACTGCCACAGATGCGTTGAAACAAATACCTACTGTAGATGTAGACTATCAAGGAAATGTATCGTTGCGTGGCTCTAGCAATATGCAGATATTTATTAATGGCAAGCCAAGTGGCATAACTGGCGCAAACAAACAAGCTGTATTAGATGCAATTCCTGCAAATGCAATTGAGAGCATTGAAATCCTAAACAATCCAAATGCAAAATTTGATGCAGAAGGCGAAGCTGGCATCATTAATATAGTATTGAAAAAAAACTACCAAAGTGGCTTGAATGGTAATGTTACGGTTGGCTATGGTACTAAATATAAAACTAATTTTGGTGTGCTACTAAACTTTAAAAAGAATAAAATAAATTTTACTGTTGCATATAATTTTAGATTTAATGAAACTTATTGGAGTGGATATAATTTGAGAAAAAATATTTATAATGACACTTCAGCTTACTATTTGAATACAAATGATAACGGAAGACAAAAGCATGGCTATAATAATACTGCAAATATTAATGTGGATTATGATATTAGTGACAATAATTCTATAAGCTTTGGCGTTTTATTTGGAAGCAATATTAGAAAAAACAATAGCACAACGTATTATAATTTCTTAGATAATAGTGGTGAACTGTATAATTACTTTGAACGCTATGAAAATGGCAAAGAAAATGATTGGAATACAGATGCTAATATTTATTATACCAAGAAATTTAAGACTAAAAACCAGAACTTAGTAGTATCTAGCAATTATTCGTATGCTAATCAATCTGACAAACCTCAATATCAACAACAAAGTTTTTTTACTGATAAATCTATCAATCCATTAATACCAAGAATAATTGAAAATAATATTCAAAAAGGATTAACACATATTTTTCAATTTCAGACAGACTATACACATCCATTTGAAAAAAGCAAAACCCAGTTAGAAGTTGGTGCTAAAACAACGTATAGAAACATTACTAATGATTTCTATGCAGATAGCTTAAATAGAATTACAAACATTTATGAAAAGAACCAAGGCTTAATCAATAATTTTAATTTTGTAGAAAATATAAATGCTGCTTATGGTGTATTTAGTGGCGCTTACAAAAAGTTTTCTTACAAAACTGGATTAAGAATGGAGCAAAGCAATATTTATGGGAAGCAACAAGTTGGTGATTTAAATTTCGAGAGACATTATGTAGATTTTTTCCCATCTGTTTTCTTAGCTCAAGAGTTTAAGAAAAATCATAAATTGCAATTACAATACAGAAGAAGTATTAATAGACCAAATACTGAAGCACTTAATCCATTTGGTAGCCAATCAGATCCATACAATATCAGAATTGGAAATCCTGCTATACAGCCAGTTTATACTAATGCTTTAGAACTAAGCTATGTAAAAAATTTTAAAAACATATTTCTTACAACTACAGTTTATTATCGCCAATCAAAAAATCCTTACACAAGATATAGAAACGTAGATAGCAATGGCGTATCTATACTCTATTTTGGTAATTTAGACATAGGTAGAAATATTGGTACTGAAATTATTTTAAGAGCGCAAATTACAAAATGGTGGAGCGTAATGGCTAATCCAAATCTATTCTACAATGCATTAATTGGTACTATACCAAATGGCGAAGTAGACCAGAATGCAAATAACTTTACTTGGAATATACGTGTAATGAATAGCTTTAAAGTATGGAAAAATGCAGACATACAATTGATGTGGTTCTATCGTGGAAAAGTTAAATTCTTACAAGGAGAATTGCAGCCATTTACTTTTGTCAATCTTGGCTTTAAGAAAGATTTCCTTAAGGATAATAAAGCAAGTATTGCTATTAATATTTCAGATATTTTTCATATTCAAAACTTCAGAGTAACCAGCAGTGGAAGCAATTTTGATGGCAGTGTAAAAAGAATGTGGGAAAGTACCATTGCAAATATTGTGTTTACTTACAAATTTGGTAAAGATGTAAAACCAAGTACTACCAAAAAGAAAGAAGATAACGCAAGTGGTGTAGATGGTGGTGGTTTTTAAAAAACATATCATTGTTTTTGGTTAATTGTTTTTTTATTGTTAACTTCGGTTAAAATAATCAATAAATGAAAAAAGTATTCTCTAAAATTTCAATAGTATTGTTGAGTGCAATGCTATTCTTTTCGTGTAGCAAAACTGATGTTACGAGCGACGAAACACTAGAAGAAAAATCTCTAACGATGCTTCTTTAAGAAAAGCAATTGACAAAGCTGTAGATTTCTACACAGGTGTTTCTAGAACTTACATCAATAATCCTAATTTGAATAATGAATTAGAAACATTAGCTACAAAAATTAATAACAAAACAGCAACTGCTGCAGATTATGATAAAGTAGAACAAATTGTTGGTGTACCTTATGATGAGTTTATTGTAAAAGTTAGAGATTTTGCTTTAGCACTTAATGATTTGAACAAAGCTTATCCAGAATTATCAAAAATGAAACAAGCTGATGTACAAGCTACATTAACTAAGGCTATTGAATTAAATCCAGAATTAAAAAATAGCTTAGGCAACAGTCTAGTAATTAATGGTAGAACAGAAGCATGTCCACTTAGAGATATTTGCAACTTAGCTGTTACACTTACAAAATTATTTGCTGGTGATGCAATTTGTTTAGCAATAAATGTAACAACAGTTCCAGTTGTTGGTGGATTATTATGTTCATTGGTATTAAATATTGGCGCAGGATTGCTTACTGCAATTTGCAATGCATTACCTTGCTAATAAATATTATTCTTATTTCATAAAAAAAAGTCAATGCATACGCATTGGCTTTTTTTTATATATCCATCAATACATCAAAGCTCCAAACCTCTGCTTTTGCAGCAAACCAAGGTTTTACTGTTTTCCAGAAAACACCAAAAAAAGCTGAATCTCTGTAGTTATTCAAATCTGTTTCGGCATCCCAAATACTATAAGTAAAAAATATATTTGGTTGATGGATATCTTGCCACACTTGTAGTTTATGGCATCCTGGCTGGTTTCTAATTGTATTGCAAACCGTATCAAAATACGTTTTAAATGTATCCACTTGTTCTGGTTGCATCGTTAGTTTTACAATTCTAGTTATCATACTCAATGTAGTAGTTCGTAGTTATAATTTATTTTATCCAAATTTTTAGTGCATCGTGCAATCCTAGTCCTAGCAACTGTGAGGCATTACCACAATGTATACTTATTTCCAACAATCCTATGGAATTAAATCTTCCAATTGCATAGCCTTGAGGAACATCAGCATAGTTCTTTACTATTTTTTTAATGAATTCATTTTTTCTATACTCAACAACAATATTATCTATGTTTATATTGTACCTATTTATATCATCATTGCTAATATTGGTAATAATGTTCCCAAAATTATCTATATGAATTATTCTTCCATTGATGCTATCTGGCTCTAGCACTGGCAATATATTTCGTTTCTCTACATAGTTATTAGTAACCACACCAATACTTCCAATATTTTGATTAAATATAATTTCTTTAACTACTCTACAGTAATAATCTTCTAAGTTTTTTAAATTCGCTTGTTTAATATCTACTTCAACAATCAAATCTGGTTTAGAATCTAATGCTAATGATAATACACCATTATCTGGTGCAATGAAAAATAATTTTGGTATTTGGCAGCTAATATTTTTTGGTTTTCAATACCTTGTTCATATACTCTTACTATATGTATTGTGTTTTTTGGAAAATGTTGGTACACATTCTTTAGAAAGAATGCAGCCGTATTTATATCATATGGTGGAATACTGTGCGATATATCTACAATATTAGCAGATGGGCAGGCAGTTAGTAAATCTCCTTTAAATATACTAACATAATAATCTTTATCGCCAAAATCTGTTAATAATGTAATTACCGCCATTAAGAAAAATAAATTATTTTCAAGTACTAAATTATGAATATTTGAGCGAATTAACAATTAAATTAGAAAGTATCGATCCGATAGAATTCTTGGGATTTAATAATGCAAAATTTAAGGTACTAAAAAAAGCATTTAACAAATTAAATATTGTTGCACGAGGCAATAAAATTATTGCTATTGGCAATCAAGAAGATCTTGATGAATTTAATGATAAAATAAAATTATTAATTCAATATGTAGAAAAGTTTGGTAAAATATCTGAGCAACATATTGAAGAAATTCTTCAAGGCGAAAATCCATATGAAACTTATTTTCCTGAGTTTAAAGACAATGTATTAGTGCATGGCAATAATGGATTGCTAGTAAAAGCTAGAACCAAGAATCAGCAAGAGTTAGTTAACCTATCTACAGATAATGATATTGTGTTTGCTGTTGGTCCTGCTGGAACAGGAAAAACATACACAGCAGTGGCATTGGCTGTGCGTGCATTAAAAAACAAAACAGTAAAGAAAATTATTTTAACAAGACCAGCAGTAGAAGCTGGAGAAAATCTTGGTTTCTTGCCTGGAGATTTGAAAGAAAAAATAGATCCATATTTGCGTCCATTATATGATGCTCTTGATGATATGATTCCGCCTGATAAGCTAGCATATTATATGCAAAATAGAATTATCGAAGTGGCACCATTAGCATATATGCGTGGCAGAACATTAGACCATGCTTTTATGATTTTGGATGAGGCACAAAATGCAACTTTATTACAACTAAAGATGTTTCTTACTAGAATTGGTCCTTCTGCAAAATGTATTATTACTGGCGATTTGAGTCAGATAGATTTGCCACGAAACCAACAGTCTGGATTGAAAAATACAATGCGTATTGTGAACAACATTAACGGAATTGGAATTATACACTTGAATGAGGAAGATGTTGTAAGACATAGATTAGTGAAAGCTATCATTAAAGCATTTGACAAAGAAAAAGAAAGACAAGAAGCTGAGAAGAATGCCGAAAATCAGAAATAAATACACTTTATGAGTGACTGCATCTAGAAATTATAAAAGATGGAGTATTTTGATTAATTCAACGTTACTTACTACTTACAATATATACATGCACAATAGCTAGTTCTTCTTTGGTATAGTTGGAGAATTTCTGATTTAGTTTAAGACCATTGAGCAATGTTGCATCATAATCCCAAATTTTTGTATCTATAATAGAAATATTATTCTGATGGTACATTTTTAAATATTCTTTGTATCTCAATCTACTTTGTGGTAATATTTCATTGTCTATAGCATGCCAAAACTTATCGCTAAATTTTAAGAAATTATATACATTGATATTTTTATCAAAATGTGCGAAATGGTCAGTCATATCAATAAAGTGTGACATGATTCCTTTTGGTTTCAATATTCGTTGAAACTCTACCAATATTGGCTCTAAAATTTCTGGATAGATATGTTCAAATGTATTGTTTGATGTAATGAAATCAAATGTATCATTGGCATATTGTGTTTTTCTTGCATCAGCAATATATATTTGTGTTTTAAATGCTTGCAATGCATCTGCTGTAGATGAAAAATGATTAATTTTTTCTTTAATATCCAACAAATGCTGCCATCTACTTTCATCTATGTGAAGAAATTTTTCTGGATATTTATTTCTATGTTGAATAAAAAAATCTAAGCATTCAGCTATTCTATCCAATGTCATAAAATTTACAACATCAATGGATACAATATCGTTGGCACCATGCAAAAAATAGAATATTGGAACAATAGGAAATTGACCTGTGCCCAATTCCATTATTTTTATTTCAGAAAGTTGTTTGTCATTATGTTTTTTGAAATATTGTAAGTGATCTGTGGCATGCAAAATTTTATTGCTAAATTTTTCATCATTGAGTTTGTCTTTTCCTGTAATGTATTTTGAAAAACTCTATTGATTTTTTCAGGATTTTTAGACATAGAAAAACTACGTTGCAATAATGCTTTAACCAACCATTTTCCCATATTTATTTTTTATAGACGATTAACAATGATGCATCTGTGCTACATTTTGTTTGATACATACCTTTGAATAAGTATTGTTTTAAGGATTTGCTTCTATATATTCCACCTTGAAAAATACCTAGGCACCATTTCATTTTTTCAGGTAATATATCTTGATATATGTATGATTCTGCTACAATATTGATACTATATGTCTTATTATCATAGCTACCTGTTACATTTGATTTGCTTGTGTATGTTTTACCATTCTGATGTGTAAATCTTATTTCAATTGTTCCTGCTAGTTTATTATCTGTGGCTGAACTTATATTAATAGTACATGGTAGATAAGTTGCATTATCTGGCTGTGCATAATTTTGAACAATATAACCATTCCAATCTCCAATTAAAATAGGATTTGCAAGGATTAATTTACTAAGAAAAAGTAATGTAAATAGAAATACAATTCTCACTCTATAAAAATAAGCAGATAAAATGTAATAAAAAACACAAATGCTTATATAAAATTGTGTTCTCTTAACAATATTTATAATTTTCTTTGACTATATCTCTAACAAATAGATATGAAATATTTTGAATTCTATTTAATATACCATATAGTTTCAAAATATTAATACACAACTTCTGATGTTGGAAAGTATTAATTATGATTTTAAAATACTTAATTCTTTTTTTAATCTTTCATTCTCTATTTCTATCAATTTAATATATTTTTCTTTATAGTCATCTGGATGTATATGCAAATTTTCAGTGTTCTTATGACAGTTATTTTGTACTAAATTATTATTGTTAAAGTTAAATATTTGTGATACATCAAACTGTAGAATCTGAGAAATATCAATTTCTAATATTTGTGCTATCTCATTAATTCTTGTGATTGTTAAATCAATCTCTCCTCTCTCTATCTTTGAATAATTACTAAGATCATTTTAAGTTTAGATGACATATATTCTCTTGTAATATCTTTCAGTTCTCTAAACTTCTTGATTGTGTTTCCAATTTCTTGTATTGTCATAATACATGCTTTTTTGTCATAAAAGCAGTAACATAGTTTTATTTATGCAAATAAAGTTACAAATAGAAATACAATCAATGTGATTAATTTCTATTTTTACAAAAAATATATACACGAAAAAAATTATTATACCAGTTGTTATTTAATCCAATTCTTTGGAGGATGTAAAAAAGAAAATAAAATTGATTCAATTAATCAGATTGCTAAAGACTATAAATTAATATTTCACAATGTAGAGTCATTAGATGAGAAAAATTATATCAGATTCAAAGATGCAGAAGAACTAAGAAACTTTCTAGAAATTATTTCCTCAACAGAAGAAATAGCATCGAATAATGTTAAAATAAAAGAATCCAATATCTCTGCGCAAAATGGTAATATTAGAATTAATGACGATCCTTGCCATACTAATGGTTCTTTTTTAGTAAATATTTCCACTACCTTTTATAACAACATGCCTGTTATTCCACTTATACACCCTACCTTAAATGTTTACTTTCAATATAATTATTCAAATGGGAGCTCTAATGTTATTAACAACTCTGTCAATAGTACAGTTACTGGAGGGTTATTTAACTATACAACTTGGGAACAAGGAACTGTTGCTTCAAGCAGCGGTGTAAATGGGAATAATATAAACATTATTATCCAAGGCACTCAGAATTATAATCTTTTCTTAGATGGTCTTGGTACAATATATACTGGAGATGCACTTATCAATATCAATTACAATCCATGTACAGGTGGTTCGAATGTTAGAGTTTATAGACAACATACAAGTGTTGATTAATAATAAAATATATCTTATATTCACAATAAAATCATCGCAATTATGTATATTTTTATTACAAAAGCAAGTATTCTTGATATTTTTGGATTTATTTTTCCATTTTTTTATCTAATCCTAATTCTTGTGTTCATCTTTTTTGCAGTAAAACTATTTATTAGATTATATAAGTATCTTGGAACAAGAATTAGACAATGAATAAATCATATATTCTTTAAGAATGCTTGAATATCTTTAAAACATTGCATGCCTTGTTCGTCAACTTTTGGTGTATTAAAGAATGCATGTATCAATCCTTTGTAATCTTTGTATAATACTACATTGCCTGCTTGTTGTAATTTATCTGCATATGCTTTGCCTTCATCTTTCAATGGATCATACTCTGCTGTAATTACAAATGCTGGTGGCAAGTTCTTAAAATCTTCATTATATATTGGCGAGCATTCTGGCTTCAGTCTATCTTCTGGATTTGGCACATATTTTTTCTGAAACCAAAGAATTGCTTCTTTCGTCAATAGATAACCTTCTTTATATTTTTCTATTGATGCTGATTTAACTTTCCCATCTACCCAAGGATAGACTAATACTTGTGCTGCTAATTTAATTGTTGGATGTGTTTTAAAGTGATGTGCTACACAAGCAGAAATTGTTGCGCCAGCACTATCGCCAGAAACAATTATCTTATTTGGGTCAATGCCTAATTTTTCTGCATGTTGGTGTACATATTCTACAATTTTATAACCATCTTCTTGTGCAGAAGGAAATGTATGCTCTGGTGCCAATCTATAATCAACAGAAATAACAGTACAATTATTCATACCACACAATCTTCTGGTTACATAGTCATGTGAATCTATATTGTAAAAAACATAACCACCACCATGAAAATAAATAATTACTTTCAGATTTTTTTGCTCTGTGTTTTTGTATATCCGAACAGGAATGCCATCAAAAATTGTATTCTCAATATATTTGATTGGTGTTTTGCTATCGTATAGAAAACTTCCGAGCTTAGATAGGTTGATATTTTTCTTTCTTTCTTTGTTAATATCCAAGCCATCAACTTCTCTCATTGGTTGTACATTATTGACAAACCAAAGCATTAATTTTAATTTCCAATTCATTATATTAAAACTAATTAAAAAATCTAATGATTTAGCACATAGTTATTAATAATTAACGAATGATAATTTTATATTTTCAGTAAAATATCAATTGCAGCCTTTGCAATTACAGTGCCTGGCCCAAATACGCCAATTACACCAGCGTTGTATAGATAGTCGTAATCTTGTTTAGGTATTACGCCACCACAAACTACTTTTATATCACTTCTATTTATTTTTTTTAATGCTTCTATTAATTGTGGAATTAAAGTTTTGTGTCCTGCTGCTAATGACGATACACCAACTAAATGCACATCATTGTCTGCTGCTTGTTGTGCTACTTCTTCTGGTGTTTGGAATAATGGAGAAATATCTACATCAAACCCAATATCTGCAAATGCTGTGGCAATAACTTTTGCGCCACGGTCATGTCCATCTTGTCCAATTTTTGCAATTAAAATTCGTGGTCTTCTGCCTTCTTTTTTTGCAAAACTATCGCAAGCACTAATTGCCTGTTCAAAATCTTTATTTTGTTTAGATTGATTTGCGTACACGCCACTTATTGTTTTTATGGTTGCATTATATCTACCAAATACTTTTTCTAATGCTAAAGATATTTCGCCTAATGTTGCTCTTTGTCTTGCTGCATCTACAGCTAAAGTTAATAAATTTTCAGTTCCATTTTTGCTGCAGCTGTAATTTTATCTAATGCTACTTGCACTGCATCATTATTTCTGCTTTGTTTTATGCTATTTAGTTTTTCTATCTGTTGATTTCTAACTTGCGTATTGTCAATCTCTAAAATTTCAAAATCTGTAGTATCATCCGTTTGAAAAATATTTACACCAACTATATATTCTTGCTCTGTATCTATATTTGCTTGTTTTTTAGCTGCGGCTTCTTCTATTCTCATTTTCGGAATGCCCAATTCAATTGCTTTTGTCATGCCACCATAACTTTCAATTTCTTGAATCAACTGCCAAGCATTTTCTGCAATCTCTTTAGTTTTTTGCTCTATTAAAGTACTACCAGCAAATGGATCAACAGTATCGCAAATATGTGTTTCTTTTTGTAAATATAGTTGCGTGTTACGTGCAATTTTTGCTGAAAAATCTGTAGGTAATGCTATTGCTTCATCAAAAGAATTGGTATGTAAAGATTGTGTCCCGCCAAGTGTTGCTGCCATTGCTTCTATGCATGTACGCACAATATTATTGTATGGATCTTGTTCTGTTAAACTCCACCCTGATGTTTGACAATGTGTTCTTAGTGCTAATGATTTCTCTTTCTTTGGTTGGAATGATGCTACAATATTTGACCACAATAAACGTGCTGCTCTCATCTTTGCAATTTCATTGATAAAATCCATGCCTATTGCCCAAAAAAATGATAAGCGTGGTGCAAAATCATCAATAGACAATCCTGTTTCTACGCCAGTTCTTATATATTCTATTCCATTTGCTAATGTGTATGCTAATTCTATTTCAGATGTTGCACCTGCTTCTTGCATATGATAACCTGAGATAGAAATAGAATTGAACTTAGGCATATTTTGGCTTGTGTACTTAAATATATCTGCAATAATTCTGATAGAATCTTGTGGTGGATAAATGTAAGTATTGCGCACCATAAATTCTTTTAGAATATCATTTTGTATAGTGCCACTTAGTAAGTTTTGTGCTACGCCTTGTTCTTCTGCTGCTACAATATAAAATGCCAAAATTGGTAATACTGCGCCATTCATCGTCATTGATACTGAAATTTTATCTAATGGAATTTCATGAAACAAGAGTTTCATATCTTCTACAGTATCAATAGCTACGCCTGCTTTGCCTACATCGCCTACTACACGAGCATGGTCTGAATCGTAACCACGATGTGTGGCTAAATCAAAAGCTACAGAAAGTCCTTTTTGACCTTGTGCTAAATTTCTTTTGTAGAATTGATTTGATGCTTCAGCAGTTGAAAACCCAGCATATTGTCTGATTGTCCATGGTTGAGAAACGTACATGGAAGAATATGGGCCACGCAAAAATGGTGCAATGCCTGCAACATATTTTTGGTGTGAAAATATATTTTGTGCAACTTTATTCTGTTGCTGTATTATTTTATCGAATGGAATGTTTTTATTTAGACTCATAGTAACAATCGTTCTGCAATTTAAGCAAAAAGTTGTTTGAATTTTAGAAATATCATCTTAGAAGATAAATTATTGTATCACAAATTTTTTGGTGTGCTGTTGGTTATCTATGCTAAGTTGTAAAAAATATGTGCCAAAAGCAAAGTCTAATAAATCTATTTCAATATGTTTTTGTAATTGGTTTTCGATATTTTTTGTTTCTATCGTTTTTCCATTAATATCAATAATTGAATAAGAAATATTCTTTGAATTTTTTGGCAAGTTGAGTGCAACTTTTATTTTGTCTTTTGCTGGATTTGGGTATATCATCGTCATTACATCATCTAAAAAAGAATTGTAACCTGATATGCTTGTGATGGTGCTATCTGCACTTGTTTTTTGATATTTTAATGTGATGCATCCTAATGTTTGTAGAAATTCATCGTGTACGCACATTTTTAATGAATCTTTGTAAAATACTTCGACTGTGCCATAGGTATCGCTATAGTTTTTGTTTGCCACACCATTTCCGCCACCATTCCACAAAAAGTCTTTAGTTGTAAATGGTAGATTGACTAATTGTAGTAATGAATCTATTGCACCATGTAAATATCCTTCGTCGTTTGCTGACCAGCCACTTGAACTCAACTCTGGTAATCCAGCATTTCTTCCATCATCAATCATTGAGCTATGTGTATCACCAGAAATTACGATAGTATTTTTAATATTATTTTGTTTTATATGATTTAATAAATCATTCTGGTCTTTTGGATAACCTGGCCACATATATGCAATTGTGGTGGCGTATTCTACTAAACTTCTATCTATCAATTGTCCTATTAATACAATATCCATTAGGTTTCCAAATGTTTTGTTGAACACAACTGAGCTGCCTATAATTTTCCAAGCTGCGTCAGAATTTTTTAATGCATCTAAAAGCCAATCTTTTTGTGTTTGTCCTAATGTACTATGATTTGCTGGTACTTTGTAATCGTAGGTATTTAATAATTGATTGTACTTAAATGGTGCGTGTATTGCATCTTTTGAGTTTCTTGTATCTGTTATAAAAAATTCTAAATGTCCTAATTTGAATTGATGGTGAATTCCTGTTTGGTCTATTTGTGGGTAGCTTGGAAAAAATTTGAAATAATTTTTTATCGCAGAATCTCTTAAGCCAATTGGTAATGGTGCATCTGCTAAAACATATTTTGTGTCGCCATTTGGTAATGTTTGTGGTGTGATGGTTGGAAATGTCCAGCCAGCAGTTCCGTTTTGTGAGAAATCATCATCATAGATATAATCAATTGGGAAATTTGGCATTAGGTAAGTTGCCATATTATAGTCTTTATATCTTAGTGCAAAAGACTCTGCTGCTAAGTTTTCTTGTAGTAAATGATATGCGCCAAATGCAGTTGGTGGATAGTTCCAATCGCCAAGATGAATAACAATGTTTAAGTCATAATCTACCATGTGTTGAAACATAGCATCGTTTTTATAATTTATATTATAACCTTGTCCTCCACCAAATTCGTTACTGTAATTGCAAGAACCTACTACGATTTTGTAATGCCCAACTTCTCCATTTTTGGAAATGTTCTAAATCTATATATTTCATTATTGTCAATATTATTGATGATTACTTTGTAATAATATCTTGTGAGTGCTGTAAGGTTATAGAGTTCTGCCATCTGAAAATTATAGCTTTCTGTTGTCGTGCTAAATTGTTTTTCCATTGCATTGCTAAACAGTGAATCTGTGCTGTATTTTAGAATAACATTTGCTGATGCTGTGGTTCTAATAAATATTTTTGCGCTGTTTTCTGTAACGCCACCAACTATTGGCTTATTAAACAACTGTTGTGCATTAGAATAAAAAACAACAAATAATAAAAATAAACAGTTAAAATATTTCATAAATAATTGAATTCCTTAAAGATAAGGAATAAAACTATTATCTAAATAGAATATTGTATAATGTAATTATTCCTGTGAGAAAAATAAATATTAATACTGCATTTTTGAATTGTAGTTCGGACATTTTACTTAAAATTATTTTGCCAATATAACTACCTAATATGCTTATCAATAAAAGTATAGGTATTAAATATAGGTATTTTATATTTACATATCCATTATAATAATACACAACTGCTCTTGATGCATCTATTGCTAAATCTATTACTGCTGATGTAGCTATGAATACTTGCATTTTCATGTTGTATGATGATAGAACTGCGCCGCGAATAGCACCTCCAGTTCCTAATAAACCTGCGAACAAACCAGATAGTGCTCCACCAAACATGGTGTTCCATTTTGTAGTTTTTATTGTTTTATTTCTGAAAATAAATAATAGTATACTAATTCCAATTAAAAATATTGATAGTGCAATTTTGAGATAGATAGGTTGTATAAATTTGCTACAATATGAACCAAGAATTACAAATAACACAGATGGAATTCCAAGATAGATGATTACTTTTTTATCGAAGCCATGCCTGAATAATGCTATTTTACTAAGATTACTCATTACATGAAAAACTGCTGTAATGCCTAATACTGTTTGAAAGTCTAAAAAATACGAAGCAATTGGAACAAAAAATAATGATGAGCCAAAACCACCTATTGTTCCTAAAATTTCTGCTATTAGTGCTAAAAATATAAACAACCACAAATCATCTATCATACAACATATTGTCCAATAAAGTTAATATCTAAAACTTAGATAATTATCAATAAGTGAAAATTCTTTATTTGATTATTCTATTACCTGAATAATATTTACTGGACATGCTTTGGCTGCTAATTGGTTGCTTTCTAGTTCGTCTTCACGTACTTTTATGCTCCAAAATCCTTTTTTGTCTTTAGCTTCCAACAAAACACTTTTGCCATCTTTTTTGCTCATGCGCCAACGTTGTGGTGCCAACTCAACACAATAATTGCAACCAATACATTTTGCTCTTTGCTGAATTATTGTAATCATACTAAAGCTGCATCCACAATTTTATATAATTTATCACTAGTTCTTATTGGAGTTTCTAGTTTAAATGCACAGGCATCTCCTTTTTTTACTGTTTCTGTTTTTCCAATTTGGTTGTGTAGTTCAGTAATGGTAGTTTCTACTGCGCCTGTAGTTGGTCCAGTAATTAATACTTTATCACCAACGTTCAACTCGTATGCTTCCATTTTAAATTCTGCTACTTGTATTTTATCAAAATAATGAACACCTTTTCCTAAGTATATTTTTTTTGTTGTAGCTTTTGAACCAGCACCATCATTCCATTCACCTAATTTTTGTCCTAAATAATATCCGCTCCAAAATCCACGATTGTACACACTTTTAAGACGTTCCATCCAATCTGCAACTTTTGCTTTATTGTATGTGCCATTTTGATAACTATCAATAGCTTCTCTATAACATTCTACTGTTGTCTTTACATAATCTGCACCTTTTCCTCTGCCTTCAATTTTTAATACTTTTACGCCTGCATCTAATACTTGATCTAAAAAATCTATTGTACATAAATCTTGTGCAGACATAATATACTCATTGTCGATTGCTAATTCATGTCCATCTTCATTATCAATTACTGTATAGGTTCTTCTACAATTTTGCACACATGCGCCTCTATTTGCTGATGCATTTGCTGTATGTAGACTTAAATAACATTTGCCTGAAACAGCCATACACAAAGCACCATGTCCAAATATTTCTATTTCTATTAATCTTCCACTTGGTCCTTTTACTTGTTCTTTTTCAATTAAATCCGTAATCTTTTTTACTTGCAATAGACTTAATTCTCTAGAAAGAACAACTGTATCTGCAAATAATGCATAAAACTTTACGGTATCAATATTTGTGATATTTACCTGCGTAGAAATATGTACTTCAAAGTTTATACTTCTTGCATATGCTATTACTGCTTGGTCTGCAGCAATTACTGCTGTAATTCCTGCATTTTTTGCTGCATCTAACACTGTGCGAATTGCAGATAAGTCGTGGTCATAAACAATTGTATTTAGCGTCAGGTAGCTTCGTACCTTGTTTTCACTACATATTTGAGCAATTTTTGGAAGGTCTTCTAGTGTAAAGTTCATGGTAGCTCGTGCTCGCATATTAAATTGCTCAACACCAAAGTACACAGAATCGCATTTTGCATGGATGGCAGCCATCAATGCCTCATAGCTTCCAGCTGGAGCCATTAGTTCAATTTTCTTTCCCATATTTATAAACGCAGTCTTCAACACTGCCTTGCAAAATTAATCATTTTGATAAAACAATGCATGTTAATATTTAATTGATTATATATTAAGTGAATTCTGCTTACATGTATTTTCACTTTTTTTATGACTTATTGTTAATGTAATATTTGATTATTAACTAAGTCAATTATATATTTTTGCTATTTTTGCAAAAAAATATCTCACAATGGAATTGAAAGAAGTAATTTCCGTGACTGGCGTGTCAGGATTAAAAAAATTGGTAGCAAACAGAAATGATGGTCTTATTTTATCTGATTTAGATGGTGCAAATAAGAAATTCTTTTCTTCTAGAGTATATATGTTCTCTCCTTTAGATAACATATCAATATACACTGATGAAGACATGGTAAGTGTAGCAGAAGTGCTTTGGAAAATGAAAGTTGCTAATGATACAACACCAATCATAGATGCAAATGCAAGCAATCAAGAATTGAGCACATACTTTTCTAGTGTTTTACCAAACTATGATAAGGAGAAAGTAAAAATAAGCGACATCAAGAAGTTAATTAGATGGTTTGGTATATTGATTACGTTTGATATTATCAAAAATCCTGAGCAGGAAGCACAACAAGAAACAAAAGAAGAAGCATAATACTGAAAACATTACATGGCACAGATTGTAGAAAGAAATAAGAGAAAATACTATCCAGAAGATTTCATATTTACTGATTGGAATTCTATTGAAAGTTATTATAGTGAATTAGAACGAACAGAAATTAGTTCTTTAGATACACTTATGAAATTTATTGAGCAAAGAAGCGAAATTGATAAGATTGTAGAAGAAGAATATAGATGGAGATATGTACGCATGACTTGCGATACGGAAAACGAAAGCTATAAAGAACAATATGAAGCATTCATCAATGATGTAATGCCACAGTTAATGCCTGTTTCTAATCGCTTGAATTTATTAGTATATCAATCTCCATTTTTTAATGATTTAGATAGCGAAAGATTTTTTATCTATAAAAGAAGTTTGAAAAATGCTATTGAACTTTATAAAGAAGAAAATGTAGCATTGATACAACAAGAACAACTTCTTGCGCACGAATTTGGTAGCATATCTGGGCAAATGACGATTGTTCATAATGATGAAGAATTTACATTACCACAAGCTGGCTTATTCTTACAAGAAAAAGATAGAGCTATTAGAAAAGAAGTTTATGAAAAAATAAACAATAGACGATTAGAAGATGAAGAAAAACTAAATCAATTATTTTCTGATTTAGTAAAAGTTAGGCACCAAATAGCTGTTAATGCTGGGTTTCAAAATTACAGAGATTACAAACTTGCAGAACTAGGTAGATTTGACTATGGTGTACAAGAATGTGAGGCATTTCATCTATCAATACAAGATATTATAATACCTATTGTAAATAAAATCTATACTTCAAAAAAAGGAAATTTAGGTGTAGAAACATTAAAACCTTATGATTTAGAAGTTGAAGAAACAGACCATACACCATTAAAACCATATCAATCTGAAAGAGAGTTTATAGATAAATCTATCCAATGTTTGAACAGTGTGGATGCCTATTTTGCAAACTGCATTGGTACAATGGATAAAATGGAATATTTAGATTTAAGTAGTAGAAAAGGAAAAGCACCTGGTGGTTATAATATGACAATGCCAGAGATAGGTATTCCATTTATATTTATGAATGGTGCTGGCACACACCGTGATGTAGAAGTAATGGTGCACGAAGCAGGACATGCCGTACACTCATTTTTAATGAGAGATTTGCCATATAATTTTGATGGTGATATTACTTCTGAAACTGCAGAATTAGCATCTATGAGTATGGAGTTTTTTACTTATGATGGATTGCAAGCTTTTTATTCTGAAGAAGAAAAAGCCAGAGCAATACAATCGCATTTAAAAGGAACAATTTCTATGCTTCCTTGGATTGCCTTAATTGATAAATTCCAGCATTGGATATACACACATCCAGAACACACTGTTGAGGAAAGAACACAAACATGGAATGCAATGCACCAACAATTATCTAGTGATGTGATTGATTGGAGCGCTTATCAAAATTATAGAAACGCAATTTGGCAAAAGCAACTACATTTATTTGAAGTTCCTTTCTATTATATTGAATATGGTATTGCGCAACTAGGTGCAATTGCCATGTACAAAAATTATTGTGAAAACAAGCATAAAACTATTGCTGAATATAAATCTGCATTGAGTTTAGGTTATACAAAAACGATACCTGATGTATACAAAGCAGCTGGAATTTCTTTTAATTTCTCTAGTACATATGTATCAGAATTAGCTTCTTTTATCTTGTCTAAAATAGAAATGCCTAGCTAAATTGCTAGGCATTAAAAAATAAATTTTACAAGATATTATCCTATTAAGTTATTATTTAAAAGATATTCTCCAATTTGTACAGCATTTGTTGCAGCACCTTTTCTTAAATTGTCTGCTACAATCCAAAGGTTTAATGTTTTTGCTTGAGTTTCATCTCTTCTAATTCTACCAACAAATACTTCGTCTTTACCATGAGCATTCATAGGCATTGGATAGATTTGGTTTGCATCATCATTTTCTACAATAACACCTGTAGAGTTTTCTAATATCTGACGAACTTCTGCTAAATCAAATTCATTTTCAAACTCAATATTTACACTTTCGCTATGTCCGCCCATTACAGGAATTCTTACAGTAGTTGCTGTTACTTTGATATTATCATCTCGCATAATTTTGCAAGTTTCTTTTATCATCTTCATTTCTTCCTTAGTGTAGCCATTGTCTTGAAAAACATCAATCTGTGGAATTACGTTTAAGTCAATTTTATATTTATACGCCATTTCTTCAGAACTTCCATTTGCTCTTTCGTTCATCAATTGGTCTACTGCTTTTTTCCCAGTTCCTGTTACACTTTGGTAAGTTGAAACAACTACTCTTTTAATTTTATATTTTAAATGTAATGGATTCAAAACTACTACCATTTGAATAGTAGAACAGTTTGGATTTGCAATAATTTTATCTTCTTTAGTAAGTGCGTCTGCATTAATTTCTGGAACAACTAATTTTTTAGTTGGATCCATACGCCACGCTGATGAATTATCTATTACTGTAATGCCAGCTTCAGCAAATATAGGTGCCCATTCTTGTGATGTAGTACCACCAGCAGAGAAAAGCGCAACATCAGGTTTCATCTCTACACACTTTTGTAATGTTACAACAGTCCATTCCTTACCTTGAAATGAAATTTTCCTTCCAGCAGATTTTTCTGATGCAACTGGAATCAATTCTGTAACTGGGAAATTTCTCTCAGCTAATACGCTTAACATTTCGCCACCAACTAAACCTGTGGAGCCAACTACTGCAACTTTCATTTTATTAAATTTTGGATAGCTAAAATAGAAGATTTTTAGGAATTTATTCTTATCTTAATGTTATCAAACAACCTTTTTAAGAAAGTTTGCTACTATATTTATATAATTTTAAAAGAAAGTGTATCTATTCATTAGATTAATATCGTTTTTGAGCATTGTATTTATTACATTAAATGTAAGTGCGCAATTTGTAGAGCAATTCTCAGATGGTGGATTTAATTCAAATCCAAATTGGAATGGCACTGAAGACCAATTTTCTGTAAACACTGAAAATACATTAGTATTGGCTGGTGATGTAGATGCAGGAACTGCGTATTTATCTACAGCTTCTACATTGACTGAGAATGTTTCTTATGAGTTTTATCTAAAACTTAACTTCCAACCTAGTACTCAAGATTTTGTAAGAATATATCTAATGAGTAATAATGAGGATTTATCATCAAATAATCAAGCATATTTGTTACAAATTAATGAACAAAATAGTCTTCAATTTGTTAGACAAAATGGTAATAGCTTTAATGTATTACAAACATTATTAAGCAATCAACTAAGCACAGGATTTAATGGATATATTAAAGTAACTAAGACTGGTGCGTGCAAATGGGTTTTTGCCTACAAATCTGTTTCAAGTGAAAATTATACAATATTAGATAGCATAATTGAGAATACAAATAATTTTGACAATCATTTTTTTGGCATTTATGGTAGTTACACAATAAATAGTAAATCTCAATTCTTTTTTGATGATTTTAGTGTAGAAGCAATTGATGGTGTTAAATCTGATGCTGACACTTTCCGTATCAATAAAATTGTAGCTGATGTTAATCAAGTTAGACTTTCATTAACAAGTAAAATTAAAAACTCAACAGAACTAAGTGCTAGTAACTTTTTAATTAATAATATTGAGGCTTTTGCATCTGTAGAAAAAATTGATGATTCTACTTTAAGCTTAATACCAACTATTGCACTTGAAAAAATAAAATTTATACACTAACCATTAAACACTCAGATTTGTGTTCTTTTGATGCTAATTTGAATGACTCATTGGAATTTGCAATTACAGATGTGCCTCAAAAAGATGATCTAGTAATCAATGAAGTGATGTTTAATACTGACAAAGTAGAATTTGTGGAATTCTACAATACGACAAACAAAATGTTTCAGCTTAGAGATATTGTTTGGAAAAAATACAGTCCAATTTCTCAAATAGAAACAGAAGAAATTGAATTTTTAAATGAGAATTATTTTATTCAACCTAATAGTTATTTCGTTTTTACAAATGATGCAACTAAATTGGTACAAGACTTTAGTAATGTTGATGCTAATAATGTAATTGAAGTTTCATTTACACCTTTAGAAGATGATGAAGATATTATTGCATTGGATAATATAGAAAAAGAAGAACTTGACAGATTAAAATACAATACAAATTTCCATTCAGGATATTTGAACGCTACAAAAAATATTTCTTTAGAAAGAATAAATCCAACAACTAAAACACAAGATAAAAACAATTGGTATTCTGCAAATAAGAATGCAGACCATGCAACACCAACAAAAGAAAACTCAGTATTGAATGAATTAAAATTAGACAATATTGGCATACAACCTGAAGTTTTTTCTCCAGACCAAGATGGATATAATGATGTATTAAACATTACTTATGCTTTTGACTCACCTTCTACTTTTGCAAACTTATCAATCTACAATGTAGAAGGAAGAAAAGTAAAAACAATACTACGCAATGAGTTATTACCATCAAATGGATTTATAGTTTGGGATGGCATTGATGACAATGGTAGCAAAGCAAGTGTTGGTATTTATTTTATCATTTTTGAAACAGTAGAAACAAACGGCAGGAAATCTGTATTCAAAGAGAAATGCGTACTTGCTACACAACTTAATTAATAATAATTCGCTAAACGTACATCTTATTATTGTTTTATACCTTTGTATATACCTACTATGATAACTCACATTTTATTCCATTTTTTTAAGCATACACAAAAGATATTCATCTATGCTTTGTTACTTTCTTTTATTTGTAGCATGCAAAAACAAAGGTAGCGAAACTATTGTAGAAGCAACAACTGTAAGCGATAATGAATTTAATAATACCATTAAAGAGTTAATAGCAACAGATATCAGAAAATTAGATGCCATTGTTATTGATAGTATAAAGTATAGCAATTGGCAAGATGCAGCACAAGCAATCTACAAACAAGCAGATTATAAGCCAATTTGGGTTGATAAAGAGGTACTAAACACAAATGGACAACAATTGTATAATTTTCTTAATAGTGCAGAATATTATGCATTACTGAAAGATAAATACAATTTTAGTAGTATAAAAAACATCTATGATTCTTTACAACACAACAAGTCAACAATAAACTATGAGCTACTCAAACAACTAGAACAACAGCTTACACAAGCATATTTGAATATTGCATTGCACCTAGACCATGGAATGTATAATGCTGGTAAAAAAGAAATTAATTCAAATTTTTGGGAATCAAAAGAACAATATATTCTTCTATTAAACAATATAATAAAAGAAAAAAATCTACTTGCTCAATTAGAAAAATTAGAGCCACAACATCCTATATATAAACGTTACAAAGAAGCATTATATCAATTTGTCTCTAAAAACAATATTCTTCCAAATGCTATAAAAGTTAGAGATTATAAATTGGATTCAGTAGGTGCAATTTCGGATGCACGTATTGCCTTAAAATATCACCATTACTTACATGATACTTTAGTTAATAATGATTCTGCTTATATAGATGCATTAAAAAGATTTCAGAAAGATAATGGATACAAAGCAGATGCTGTATTGGGTAGCATGACAGCAAGAGCATTAGAAAGAGACAATGCACAAAAGTTTAAGTTACTTGTCATAAACGCAGATCGTTGGAGAGCAAACAAAGAAAATTATAAAGACGATAGTAAATATGTTTGGGTTAATTTGCCATCGTACAAACTACGTGTAGTACACCAAGATACCATTGTAAAAGAAAAAAATGTAGTAATTGGCAAAGCAAATGGAAAGAATTCAACACCAGAAATCATTAGTGCGATAGATAAAATTGTATTATGGCCAACATGGAGCGTACCACAATCTATCATTAAGCATGAGATGAAAAGCTTTAAAGGATATAAGGTTATAAAAAATGGCAGCTACACACAAGTTATTCAACCACCAGGATATAGAAATGCTTTAGGTACTGTAAAAATATTATTTCCGAACAAACATTCTGTGTACATACACGATACGCCTACCAAATATTTATTTAATTCTGATTATCGTTCGCATAGCCATGGTTGCGTAAGATGCCAAGATCCATTGGAAGTTGCTTCTGCATTAATGCAATTAGATACATTTAAGTTTGACTATGATTCTTTGATAAGATTGAGAGATAAAAAAATTGCAACAAAACAATTTACACTCAAAAACCCAATTTCTGTATATTTACAATACTATACAGCAGAAGCAGATTGGAGTGGCAATCTAAAGTTTTTTCCTGATGTCTATAAAAAAGATGAAGAGATAATTAATGTATTATTTAATAATGCAATATATAACAAACCAGCAATAAAGCAAGAACCAAAAAAAGACAGCACGCAAAGTGTAACTCTAAATGCTAAAAAAGAAATAAAAAAAGATACACTAGTAAAAAATAAAAACAATGATAGTGTAACCCAACCAGAAACTATCCAAAACGATAGCACAGAATTATAAATGAATAAAGACAGACAAATTAATAATTGACTTTTTGCAATTTTTTTCATCAAGGGAAAAAGTTGAATAATAATATCAAACAATAAATTACAATTAAAATAAAATGGATAATTATTTGCTAAGTAAATGTTGTAACTAAAATAACAACTTGATTGTTAATTAGTATATATAACATTAATAAAATCATGCATTCTAATTCTATTTTTTATATTAAATAATGTATCTTGTAACTAAATTATAAATTTGAATGTCTAATAATAAGTTAGAAGCTCCAATGCATAAAACTTGGCTGAGACTGAAGAAAAACAAGCCAGCCATTTTTAGTTTATATACAATTATTATTGCTATTATATTGGCAATCATTGCACCACTTATATCATCAGATAGCACACCAAATGCTGACGATCAAGTATTGGAATTGAACAATCAATCGCCAGGTTTTTCTATACAAATGTTGTTAATTCCAAAAAACAACGAAATAGAAAAATCTAATATTTTTAAAACAATAGTGAGTGGCAAAGAAAATCCTTACAAAATGGTGCCTATCCAAAGTTATAAATTTGAAGGCAAAACAATTGTAGCACAGATTTATGTTGGAGCAGATAGAACACCAGAAACAAAAATATTTAATCTTGGAGAAATAATTCCTGATAAAAGCAAGCTATCAACATTATCTCAAGACCAATTAGAAAAATTAATTAAAGACAAGTACATTATCAAAAAGAAATACATACTTGGTACAGATGCTTACGGTAGAGATATTTTGAGTAGATTACTTTTAGGTATCAGAGTATCACTCACTGTTGGTTTAGTTGCAGTATTAATTTCATTAACCATTGGAATCTTCTTAGGTTCAATTGCAGGTTATTATAGAGGTTGGTTAGATAATGTAATTATGTGGTTGATAAATGTTATTTGGTCTATACCTACCATATTATTAGCCATGGCAATACGTTTTGCTATTGGCGATAAAATCAATCCATTTTTGGCAATATTTATTGCCGTTGGCTTATCGATGTGGGTAGAAGTAGCACGTATGGTGCGCGGACAAGTACTCAGCGTAAGAGAAATGGAATACATACAAGCCTCAAAAAGCTTAGGATACAACGACTTCAGAACAATATTGAGACATATACTTCCAAATATTATTGGACCAATTTTGGTAGTTGCTGCCGCAGATTTTGCATCAGCTATCTTAATAGAAGCTGGTTTAAGTTTTATAGGATTAGGTGTTAAACCACCTACGCCAAGTTGGGGCTCTATGCTTAACGAACATAGAGTATATCTCACGTCAAACAAAGCATTCTTAGCATTAGCACCAGGTGTTTGCATTATGATATTAGTACTTGCATTCAACTTATTAGGCAGTGGACTACGAGACGCATTTGATGTAAAAGGACAAAATGTTTAAGGTAAAAGATAGATACATTTTTCTGTTTTTTTGGATAATAATATTTGTGATTTATTATCCAGCAAAAGATGCAAAATTTATTAATGATTCATTTTATTACTTTGCAAAAATACAACAAGAAGGGTTTGCAGGAATATGGGATTCATATAATATAATTTTCAATTTTCAATTACCATGTTTTTTATACTATGTATTCTACAAGATTTTTGGATTACATTATTTAGGTTGGCATATTCTATTTTCCTTATTGCATGTAGCCAATGCATATCTATGGTATCATTTTATATTAAAATCATTTAATGGAATAAAGAAATATCAAATAATTATTGCGTCATATTTATTTCTAATAGCACCATTCCAAACAGAAGTTGTAGCTTGGGGCGCAACATTACATTATCTTCTAATCGTTTTTTTCTTAATCTCATGTTTATTATTGTTAAAAAAATATTCTGATGCTGAGAAGACAAAATACCTTATCTTATTTCATCTGTCATTTTTTTGTTCGCTGTTTTGTTTTGAGCAAGCATTCTTATTTCCAATACTATTTTCGATATACTATTTTGTTACATTAGAGAATAAGGATCATAAAGGATTTGCATTAAAAATATTATTGCCAAATATTTTAATGATAGCATTTTATATTTCGCTTACAAAAATGATATATGGTGTATATATTGCTCATTATGGCAAAGATGTACATACAAATTTAGACATATATAAAATCTACAATACATTTGTTTTGTATTTATATAAATATATACTATTATTTAGATATTTGCCAGAACAAATTAAAATACTTTTAGAACAAGAATGGTGTAAAATATTTTTTCTAATAATTATAGTCATCATACTGTTCTTATCGCTAAGAAACAAAACATACAGAAAGCTATTATCATTCTTAATACTTTCTTATGGTTTAATGATAGTGCCAGTATTAAACTTAGATACAAGTTTTAAATTTGAAATACAAAGCGATAGGTATGGGTACCTACCATCAATATTTGCATATAGCCTATTAATATTCATGGTATTTTCTGTAATAAAAGAAAAATTTGCAATTGTATTATTTGTAATTATGATTACAATAAATATGTTTTTTCTCATTCCTACAATTGATAAATGGAATAAGGCAGGAAAATATGCAATAGAATTACTAAAAAATTACCCATTATCAAAAAATCAGAAAGCATATATTCTAAATTTGCCTGATAATTATCAAGGTGCGTATATGTTTAGAAATAGTTTAGATTATGGTTTGCATCTATATAAAGATGAAGGTTATAATTTTGAAAAAATAAGAAAATTAGCACAGATAAATATTTTTAGTAATAAAAATGAAACAGAAACAATAAAAATGGCTGACAGAACCTACCAAGTAACAAATATTGGAGTTGGAAAATGGTATTATAGGAATGGCGCTGGAGCTACAAACGTAGATAATGATAACTATTCTATGGTTTTTGATGAATGGTTAAATAGATATAAACTTACAATAAAAGAAAAAACAAAAGACACTATTTTTGTATTGCAATGCGCTGGCACACAATGGAAAATTATTGATACAATACCAAATAATATAAGTGAAGAATAAAAATGTTTTTTTACTATTATGGATAATTGCATTCTTTGCATTTATCAAAGGGTACAATGCTGGATGGTGTTATGATGCTATAACATTTTCATATACAATAAATGAAAAACCATTAAGTTATTTATTTAATTTAAACGCAGATTACATTATTCGTTTTGTATATTTTACAATAGAATATGTTGCCTATTATTTATTTGGAGAACAAGGTTGGGATTGGTATATCCTAAAAATTACAATACACAGCATTAATGCATTTTTACTTTTTATAATAGCTAAAATGTTATTACAAAAACTAAAGATTAAAAACACATATTTAAGTTTATGTATTTCTATACTATTCCTTATTTCGCCATATACAACAGAAGTTGTTTTATATCAAGCAACGTTGCAATATGCCTTAGTTACATTGTTTATACAACTATGTATATTTTGTTTGTTTAAATATATTGAAACAGATAAAATCAAGTATATATATCTATACATTACAATCAATACTATTTCAATCTTTACATCAGAAATTACTTTTGTATTTCCATTGATAATATTTGTAATCATATTTATTTATGCTGATCTCAACGAAATAAAAATAAGACACCTTACGTTTCCACTTATTTCATTAATAATTCTAATAATCTATTTAAGTATCACATTCCTTTTATTAGGAAAAATAGTTGGACATTACGGACCAGAAATTCACTTAGAACCAAATATAAGTAGAAGCTTACCTAATTTTCTAAAATTCTTCTTAGATATTATTGCATTTACACAATATTGGAATTTTGATAAAATGTATAATACGTACGTATTTATTGAATCATATTATGTTGTATTTTATTTGATTCTGTTTGTTGCGTTTCTATTGTTATATTATTTTGTAAAAGATAAAAAAAGATTATTAAAAAAAACACTTGTTCTATTGCTGTGTGTTATAAGTCTGTTGCCAGTTATAAATTTATTTTTCTTATACGTTACACCAATTGAAGGTGATAGATATTATTATTTTTCATTAATTTTTGTGTACCTATTTGTTCTTCTTATTACATATAATATAGATAAAGTATTTGCACAAACATTATTCTGCTTTCTATTTGTTTTAAATTTTATTCTATTACAAAAAAATGTTATTGAATGGCAAAAAGCACAAAAAATTATAGACAATTCATTACAAACTTTTAACCTAGAAAAAAATAAGAAATATATGTTTCTAGCAGTTGCTGATAGAATTGGTGGCGCACTCATTTTTGCCAGTGATGAATCTAAAGAAAAACCATTCGGCCTATCTGATTTTGCAATGGCAATTTGCATCAGAAAAGACATGCAAGTAGAAGGAAAAATAGGTCAAGTTTTAAACTACAATGTAACTTCTGAAACTATTTGCCCAATCATAGAAATTGTAAACGATACAACATTAAAATATACTTTACCATGTTGTGGTCAATGGTGGTGGAAACGTAGACATGGTGCCACAGATTTTGAAAATGATTATTATCGTGTAAAAATGATTGGTGGTTGGCAACAAGAAGTTTTAGTAACTCTTAAGCAAAAACCAAAAGATATGATATACATATATCAATGTGGCGAAGAATTTGTAGAACTCAAATTCTAATTTCCAATAGCAAATCTTACTACCAAAGATTTTGAGATAGTAACACTAGTAGATTTTGTTGCACCATTAAGCATGTTGCCAAGCATGCCAAACAATGCGCCAAAGCCACCCATACTTTCTGGATTATTAAACATAGAAGTGTATACATTTTCCATGCTTTGGTTACTTACATTCAAAGGATTGCCAAGCGTTGTGCCCATTTGTTTTGCAATTACTTGTGCTTCTTTCTTTGCTTTATTCATCAATTTTTCAAGAAGAATAATTTCATGGCTATGTTTGTCTTTCACATTTACTTGTGTGGTGGTAACACCAACACCTTCAATTGCCAATAATTCGTTGCTCAATTTTTCGTATTGTGAAACATTATCCAATTTTACCTCATAAGCATTTTCATAGATTGAAAAATCTTTTGAAAATGGATTTTTATTTTTTTCTTCCTCATGAAATTTAAAACTACTCACATTATATTTATTAAGAATCGCTTCAATTTTTGCTTTTGTAGCTTTTTGTTTATTCTGTGCGTCACGTTTCTGTTTTTCAATTTCTTTTTCATCTAAATCATAATCATCATAGTCATAATCATCATTTTCTTCTTCAATTTGTACCATCAATGTCATTAAATCGGCTTGCACCATCAAAGTATCACTTACTTTTACTTCAATATATTTTTCATTGCTACCAAAACTTTGCGCATTAATAAGTATTGTTGTTGCTATTAAGCTTAATAATAAAAATATGTTTTTCATATATGTATTTTTTATTTGTGTAATAATTATCCACCACATCCAATCAAACGATTAGGATTTTTTTCTACTAATTTTTCTAATTCTGGCATCAAAGGTTCTATGCCAATATCGTTATTGTCTTCAGGTACTACAACATTCTCTTGTTGTATTTTTTTGTCTTTCTGCACTTCTTTTTTGATGTTTTCTTCTTCCATCTACACAAATATAAAAAACATTCTAAATATGATTACATTTGCAAATGATTAATGTTGAGAAAATAGACATTAGAAAACTAAATCTTGATGAGCTTATGCTCAAAATAAAATCATTGGGCGAGCCAGCATTCAGAGCAAAACAAATCAATGAATGGATATGGAAAAAATCGGCTACTAGTTTTGATGTAATGACAAATTTGTCCATCCAACTAAGAGAAAAATTAAATTTGCATTTTAAATTTAACCCAATTCAAATTCACACAGAACAAATTTCTAATGACGGAACAATCAAAACAGCATTCAAATTACACGATGGACATTTTATAGAAGGTGTATTAATTCCAAGTGATAACAGAGCCACAGCATGTGTATCATCTCAAGTTGGGTGTAGTCTTACATGCAAATTTTGTGCAACAGGATATTTAAAACGAGAAAGAAATTTAGATGCAGCAGAAATTTACGACCAAGTAGTTTTGATTAATCAACAAGCAATAAAACATCTTGGGCGACCACTCACAAATATTGTATTTATGGGCATGGGAGAGCCACTGCTCAACTATAATAATGTAATGGAAAGTATTCATAAAATCACATCTGAAGATGGATTGAATATGGCATCCAAGCGTATTACTGTTTCAACAGCAGGCATTGCCAAAATGATTAAAAAATTAGCTGATGACCATGCAAAGTTCAACCTTGCACTTTCATTACATGCAGCAGATGATGAAAAGAGAGATACAATAATGCCTATCAACGAACAAAATAATATAGAAGCATTAGTTGAAGCACTCAATTATTTTGACGAACATACAAAGAGCGAAATTACCTTCGAATATATTTTGCTAGATAATGTAAATGATACAATAGAAGATGCAAAAAAATTGGCAACATTAGCACGAAGAGTAAACGGCGTAAAAGTAAACATCATTGAGTACAATACTATTGAAAATGTAGACTATGTAAAGACTGCAATAGAAAAAAGAGAGCAGTTTATCCAATACCTAACAAAACAAAAAGTTATTGCAAATGTAAGAAGAAGCAGAGGCAAAGATATAGACGCAGCTTGCGGTCAATTAGCTAATAAAATGTAATTTTTGCAACTACCTCTGAAAAATATAATATCAAAAGTTTAGTCTTTATCAAGATTAAAGTAACAGAAGAGATTGTTTAACGAAAAAAAAATGTCGTTCGTCGATTGTTTCATGTCGTTCGTCGATTTCTGGTTGTAATATAATTACTAAATATACACTTTTACATTAAAATTAATAAATATGAAAATACATATCTTAAATATGATATTAATGATATTCCTCATTGTATCATGTAAAAAAGAAGAGAACAACGCAACATCTAAAAAGTTAGTAGAAAGTTATAATGTAACAATGGGCAACCAAACAACACCAACATCAGGGTGGAATTGTTTTTTTTCATTTGATTCTGCTAAAGTATATAGATTATCTGAAGCATTTAATAATCAATCTAAAATAGATTTGATTTTTTTACATAATGATCCAGATGATGTTGCTATGTTTGTTTCTCCATTCTCAATGGCAGATGCTATTGCAAACAAACCATATATGTATGCAACTTCAAACTATGGTGTTGAAGATTGGACTACAAAGAACACATTACAAATAAATGTGACAGATATTACGGTGTCAGACTTTAATAACATCACAACAGTAGAGCAATTAAATACAGCTTACGAAAATGACAAGAATATTACTAATGCTTGGGAAGTAGATATATCAGCTAATAAAGTATATAGGTTTATGACAAACAGCAATAGAATTGGTCTTATAAAGGTAAATTCTATAAGTGGAAACCATAATACAAAAGGAGAAATCAATTTTGATGTTAAAATTATAAAATAAATTAATATGAAAAAAATTACAGTAATATTGATAGCTATAGCAGTCATCATAGGATTGAATAGGTGTGCCACCAACTCAACTTACTCCAAATTAATGCCAATACCAGGAATATGGCAAGGGAAAGATAGTATTGGTAGATATGTTACTTTCTTATTTAGTACAGATAGTCTGGTTAGTATAGAAATAAAACCAGATAAAACTGCAAACAATAGCATACAAGTACTTAGAGGATATTATAAAGTAAATGCATATATAGATAAGTTTTGGGAAGGAGAACATGCTAGCCATGATTCAAGTGTAATAACTGGATATATATTAAATAATAGGCAAAAGGTGTCTTTTTCATTTGTACACTACGCACTACAAGCCAGTAATATGCATAATAGTACCTATAATCCAAATAATGGAACTGATAACTTAGCTAAAATGACAGGTTTCTATGGCGTATCTGCTGGTGCATCAAGAATTCCTGTTCAACTAATAAATTTTAAATCTTATCACTTATATTAATAATCTAAATTATGAAAAAACTAAATATATATAAAGTTATGTTGTATTTATTTTTAATTACAATATTTTTATCATCATGTGATACATTTGAGGTAACAGTAATTCCAAGATACCCAGTAGAAGGTTTGTGGTATTCAAAAAAACAAGGCAGTAATGGGATTAGTAGTCTTAACTATAGTTTTTTCCTAAAAGAGAATAACCAACTTACCG
This sequence comes from Sphingobacteriales bacterium, assembly GCA_016699615.1. Taxonomy (NCBI): domain Bacteria; kingdom Pseudomonadati; phylum Bacteroidota; class Sphingobacteriia; order Sphingobacteriales; species Sphingobacteriales bacterium. The sequence continues at coordinate 1,645,947 of CP064984.1, forward strand.
TAAATATAGACAATGGCACAACCGAAGTCTATGCTTATTATGGCACATGGCGATTAATAAATGATACTGTAAGAATGGGTTGGTACTATGATGCTCGTAGTACTACAGATAGTTCATTCTTCTACTATAAAGTGAAATATCAACCAAATAGTACAAATCCACCAGATAATCCAAGTCCAACAAATGGTTCTGTCCATGCATACAATCCATACTATCAAAATGCACTTAAAGTTTGGTCAAAATCGAGAGAATTCGTTAGACAATATTAAAATATAATTTTTTATAGAAAAACTTCATATATGAAAAGTATTACCATAAGTACAATAACAGCAATAGTACTTTTTACAATAAGTTGTAAAAAAGAAGGAAGTACAGCAAATAATAATACTTCAGTTCAATCTAGGTTAGTAAATAAAAACTGGAGATCAGCAAAAATGAAATCAAACGGCGTTTCGTTAAACAAATGGTGTTGGATGGGAAGTTTTTATAATTTCTATGAAGATGGAAACGTATTTATTACAGAAGGAAATAATTATGGTTTGTGCGAAGGAAATGTACCAGGTAAAATCAGTAAATATAAATATACAATATCAGATGATGAGAAATGGTTGGTAATAAATGTCAAAACACCAGTAGAAGATTTAGATTCATTTATGATAGTTCTATCAACTGAAAATAAATTAAACTTAAAAAGAGAGATAAATAAAGGCAGTGTTTTGTATCCTATGGAAACTTGGGAAGATGAATTGAGTGTACAATAACAAACAAAATCATAGAAATAATTTGTACAGAAATAAAAAATAAAATAAATTATTTTACGCTTAATTTATCTTTTATTTTCTGTTCAATTTCAGCAGACATCTCAGGATTATCAGCAAATAATTGTTTTACTTGGTCTCTACCTTGTCCAATTTTTTGACCTTCGTAGCTATACCAAGCACCACTTTTTTGTATAATACCCAAGTCTGCTCCCAAATCTATAATTTCCCCATCTTTAGAAATTCCTTTACCAAAGAAAATATCAAATTCAGCAGTTCTAAATGGAGGCGCCAATTTATTTTTCACCACTTTAATTCTGGTTTCGTTGCCAATCACATTGCCTTCCTTATCTTTTATTTGTCCAATTCTTCTAATATCTAAACGTATTGAAGCATAGAATTTTAAGGCATTTCCACCAGTTGTTGTTTCAGGACTACCAAACATCACACCTATTTTGTCTCTCAATTGGTTAATGAAAATACATGAACAATGTGTTTTGTTAATAGCACCAGTTAGTTTTCTCATTGCTTGACTCATCAAACGTGCATGTAAACCCATTTTACTATCGCCCATGTCACCTTCAATTTCACTACGTGGTACTAATGCAGCTACAGAGTCTACTACTACCAAATCAATTGCAGCAGAACGTATCAATTGCTCTGCAATATCCAATGCTTGTTCTCCATCATCTGGTTGAGTGATGTAAAGATTGTCAGTATCCACACCTAATGCTTCTGCATATTTTTTATCAAATGCATGCTCTGCATCTATGATAGCACAGATTCCACCTCTTTTTTGAGTTTCTGCAATAGCATGTATAGCGATTGTCGTTTTTCCAGAACTTTCAGGACCATATATTTCTATGATTCTTCCACGTGGAAAACCATTAATACCTAATGCTAAATCTAAGCCCAAAGAGCCAGTTGGAATTACTTCTGCATCAACGATAGAGTTATCACCTAACTTCATCACTGTGCCTTTCCCATATTGTTTGTCTAACTTATCTAAGGTAAGTTGTAGTGCTTTTAGCTTATTGTCATCTTTATTTTTTTCGCTCATATTATATAGACGTATTTTTATTGAATTTCCACAAAATAAGCATATTTTTTTAAATAAAACAAAAACCAATTATTTAATATTTGAGATGGCTGTTTTTATTATTAACGCTATTTTAACTCAATATTTTTTAGTTATTTTGCAACTTTATTAACAATAATTTCTTCTATAGATATAGAATATTTAATCTGAGCTGATTTCTATGAAAAAAAGAGTGACCAATTTATTTATCTTAGCTCATTCTATTGGAGATTTGGTTATCCTAAATGCTGCTTACCTTATTGGCCACTTTTGGGCATTTTGGGGTAAGCCTATTCAATTGTTTTCAGAGATGTATTTGCAACTTTGGATTTATTTGAATCTTCTATATTTCGTATCTGCTCAGATTTCTGGCACATTTGACATGTATCGAAATACAAGATTTTTTACTTTATTATCATCATTGGTAAGATTGTTTTTCTTCCAAGTTGTTTTAGCATTTTCATATATAGTTGTATTTAAAGATTTGAATAATACATTCAAAATTTCAAGAGAATTATTATTAGTTACTTATGCTACATCTTTTATTCTTACAATTATATGGCGTTTTGGATTTATAAAAACAGTAAGATTTTATAGATCTAAAGGTTTTAATAATAGAACTGTACTTATTGTTGGTGCTGGGCATTCTGCACAAGAATTTAAAAAAATGCTTGAGCATAGAATGGAATATGGATATAAGTTTTTAGGTTTTTTTGAGGATCATCCAGAAAAATTTAGCGTTGAGGTAAGAAAACACATATTAGGAAATATCGAAGATGCAAAACTATATGCATTGAGAAATGAAATTGATGAAATATTTTGTGCATTACAACATAATGAAGAATCAAAAATTAAAGATTTAATACAGTTTGGAGATGAAAATTTAGTAAGAGTAAAAATTGTTCCAGACATGTCAAGATTTTTATCACATCATTTAAATAAAATAGAAATTGACTATTACGGACAAATTCCTGTAATGACCTTGAGACCAGAGCCATTAGAAAGTTTTGTTAATCGATTCATAAAAAGAGCATTTGATATTCTATTCTCATTTTTCATTATTACATTTGTGCTTTCATGGTTGATTCCTATTATTGCAATCATTATTAAAATGACATCAAAAGGTCCAATATTTTTTATACAAAAACGCTCGGGTTTAATGCGAAATACATTCGATGTGATAAAATTTAGAACCATGTATGTCAATGATAAAGCACATGAATTACAAGCAACTAGAGATGATGTCCGCATTACGCCAATAGGAAGATTTCTAAGAAAATATAACTTAGATGAACTACCTCAGTTTATAAATGTATTCTTCGGACATATGTCTGTTATTGGACCAAGACCACATATGTTAAAACATACACATGAATATTCAAAAATTATTGATAAATTTATGGTCAGACATTTGATAAAACCTGGCATAACAGGTTGGGCTCAAGTGAATGGATTTAGAGGCGAAACTCGAAACCACGAAAGTATTGTAGATAGAGTGAAAGCAGACGTATGGTACATAGAGAATTGGAGTTTTGCACTAGATGTAAAAATTATTATTATGACAATTATCAATATGATTAGAGGAGAAGAAAATGCATTTTAAAAATATTCTATTAATAGCACTATTTACACTAGTAAATATATTGCCCAATTATGCTCAACAAGAAAATCTTTATTTAAATAGAGAAATGAGTATCATTTATGAGAAGGACTTGAATAAAATGGACAAACCAATTTTTCATTCTTCAATAAAACCATATAATGCAGGAGAAGTGTACGAGCATGTTTATCCTGATACAATTATAAGACTAAATAGGTTGAAAAAAAACAGACTGGTTTAGCAAAATGATAAATGTTGTTGGCTTTGAGAATTTTTTAGAGTTTGATGAAAAAGGATATGTAAAACATAGAAATGATGTGGTTGCAAATCCATATGAGCCAACTTATAATGACATAACTTTTGATACAGGATATGTAGATAGAAAGTTTTATGTAGCCATAAATCCATTATTAAACTTTGGAATGGGTATAGATTTTTATACAGGAAATTTAATATCTCAAAGAACTATCGGATTTGAGTTAAAAGCAAATATTGGCAAAAAAGTATCATTGTATACATCAATAACAAACAATGTTGCCAAATTTCCTACACATGTAGCACTCTACTCATTTGCAACAGTTGCAGTTCCAGGCGAAGGAAGATCTAGACCAACAACCAATAATACTTATGATTTTTCTTCAGCAGTTGCATATATATCATACAGTCCAGTTAAACAATTTAATATGCAAATTGGAAATGGAAAACATTTTATTGGTGATGGTGTTCGCTCTTTATTTTTATCAGACAATGCATTTAATTATCCATACTTACAACTTACAGCCAATGTATGGCGAATCAAATACACATCAATCTATACAGAATTATTAAATAATATTAGAAGAGGTACAGATTTTACACTTGGCTATCAACGCAAGTTAGCCACATTCAACTACCTAAGTATCGACGCAGCTAAATGGTTACAAATTGGTGTGTTTGAAGGCATCACTTGGAGAAGAACAACAGAAAGAGGAAATACTTTTTTCGATTATAATTTTATTAATCCAATTTTGGGTGTGCGTGCATTTCAGAAAAAATTGGCACCAAACACAACTAAAATATATGGAATGAATATAAAAGTACCATTGCCAAAAAATTTAGTAGCATATGGTCAGTTTGCCTTCCAAAGTTGGGGAAGCAAATCATCAGATCAAAGAAAAGTGGCATTCCAAGCAGGAATGAAATATTATGATGTTGCTAATGTGCCAAATCTAAATTTACAAGTAGAATACAATCAAGTAAGACCATTTATGTATCAAGGTTCAGATAGTGTATTATCTTACAGTCATTACAATCAGTCAATTACGCATAGCATGGGCGCAAACTTTAGAGAATATTTGGCTATTGTTAATTATCAATGGAAACGTTTATATGCATCATATAAATTTAATTTCACTCAAGCAGGTTACGATTTCGTTGGAGACTTTACAACAAACGAAAACTATGGAAACAACATATTAAAAGCAAGCAAACAAACAGCAAATGATGGTAGTGTGAGCATGCTTAATGGTACAGCATATAATATTTTAAATAATGAATTTAGAGTAGGATACATATTAAATCCGAAAATAAATTTAGTAGCAGAACTAAGGTTGCAATTAAGAAATTATACAAGTAATAGTTTTAATTTCTCAGAATTCAACAGTCATAATTTTGGATTTAGCATATATACTAATATATTTAATAGATACTACGACTTGCCAGTTTTATATTAAAAAAACTAAAAATCAAGCACATATACGCAGAGATGAGATTTTATTCTTATTTTTGTAAAATGAAAGTGAGAAATATGCACAAAATACTTATCAGCCTTGGACTTTGTCTACTTATATCTACATTAAACGCACAAGATAATGGCAATACTACTGTAAGTACAGAAGCTACAAAAACAGAAACGAAAGGCGTATCGCCAGAAGTAAAAGCAAAAGTAAATAAAGCAAAAGATAGAATACTAATAGAATTCGGATTAAATCAAATGCTAAACAGACCAAATGATTTAAAAATGAGTGCATTTTCAAGAAGTCTTAATGCCTATTTTACTTATGATGTAGTTTTAGGGAAATCAAGATTTAGTGTTGCACCAGGAATTGGAATAGGAACAGATAATTATTATCATAAAAAAAATGGCATAGCATGGCCAAATAATACCAACTTACAAGATACTATCACATCATTTCCATTACTTGGAGATTCTGTTACTGCAAAAAAATCTAAGCTAGGATTAGTTTACGCAGAGATTCCTTTGGAATTTAGATTTCGCTCAAAACCAAATAAAAAACAAACATCTTGGAAACTAGCAGCAGGTTTCAAACTTGGATTCTTGTTAGCAAGCAAATGGAAATACAAAGGCGAAGATATAGAAACTGGCACAGGAGAAGTAAAATTCAAAGAATTTAAAGTAGCCAATGTAAACAAATTAAGATATGGCGTATATGTGCGTGGTGGATATGGAATTTTCAATCTATATGTTAATTATCAAATATCATCTGTATTCCAGAAAAACAAAGGACCACAAATGTATCCATTGCAATTTGGTATAGCCATTTGCGGTTTGTAATATTTTAAAACATTCTTAAACTAAACAATACATACACTATCAGTTATTTTTAATTAACTTAGTGAGTGTAAATCTAATCCGATTTTTTAAATCGGATTTTTTTATCAATACAATAGAAAAATAAATTATGGATAATAAAGTATATATATTTGATACAACACTTAGAGATGGTGAACAAGTGCCAGGTTGCCAGTTAAATACAGTCGAGAAAATTGAAGTAGCGATAGCATTAGAGAAATTAGGCGTTGATGTTTTAGAAGCAGGATTTCCAATTTCATCACCTGGAGATTTTAATTCAGTTGTAGAAATTTCAAAAAATATTACCAATCCAACTATTTGTGCATTAACAAGAGCTGTGGCACAAGATATAGAATGCGCAGCAGAGGCACTAAAATTTGCAAAAAGAGGTAGAATACACACTGGAATTGGAAGCTCAGATATTCATATCCAAAATAAACTAAGAACGACAAGAGAAAATATATTAGAAAAAGCAGCGTGGGCAGCAAAATATGCACGTAACTTTGTTGATGATGTAGAATTTTTCTGCGAAGATGCTGGTCGTGCAGATTTAGAATTTTTAGCAAAAATGGTAGAAACAGTAATTGCTAATGGTGCCACAGTAGTAAATATTCCAGATACAACAGGCTATTGCACGCCAGACCAATATGGTGCAAAAATTGCCTATTTGATGAATAATGTTCCAAATATTGATAAAGCAATTTTATCTGTTCATTGTCATAATGACTTAGGTTTGGCAACTGCAAATTCAATTGCTGGTTTAAAAAATGGTGCAAGACAAGTTGAGGTAACTATGAATGGAATTGGCGAACGTGCAGGAAATACTTCATTAGAAGAAATTGCAATGATTCTAAAATCACACAAAGAGAGTATAAATCTTTACACAGATATTAATGTAAAAAATATTTATCCAACTTCAAGATTAATCACAAGATTGATGCGTATGCCAGTACAAGCAAATAAAGCAATTGTTGGTAGAAATGCATTCTCACACTCATCAGGAATTCATCAAGATGGCGTATTAAAGAATAGAGAAAATTATGAAATAATCAATCCACAAGATGTAGGTGTGCCAGAGTCATTAATATTATTGACAGCAAGAAGTGGACGCGCCGCGCTTAAACATAGATTAGAATTAATTGGATATAATTTAAGTACTGAAGAATTAGATACAGCATACCAACAATTTTTGAAAGTTGCTGATGCAAAAAAAGAAATTAATGATCAAGATTTATTAGAAATGATGGGTGAAAACACATCTGGGAAAATGTATCAGATTGTTGATTTATCAGTGAATTGTGGTAGTAAACACCATGCAGAAGCAAGTGTAGAATTAACCAAAAACGACCAACACCTAAAAGCAACAGCAGAAGGCAATGGTCCAGTAGATGCTACACTCAAAGCAATAGATAAAATAATAAATAGACCAAATAAATTAGAAGAATATTTAGTACAAGCAATTACTGGTGGCAGTAATGATGTAGGTAAAGTTCATATCCAAATTTCTAGAGATGGTGTATTTTATTATGGTTTTGGAGCAGACACAGATATCGTATTTGCATCAGCAATGGCATATATTGATGCATTAAATAAAACAGTATAACTAGTATTGGATTACACCTAAACTGTAAGGTTTTATCGAAATAGTATTGTTCTGAATAGTTTCTTTCTTAAGCTCAATGAATTCGTTTTTTGTTGGATTATCTTTTATAAAATGAGCTTCGCCAGTGTGTGCGTATAGCTTATTTGCAACTATATAATTGTAGTTTATTGATTTAACTACAGCATCAATTTTTAGATTTATCTGATGCCCACTAGAATTTGAGAAATAAAGATATTGTTGATTTGTCTTTGTACTATAATATGCATATAGCTTAAACTGTTTGATTTGTTGGCTCAACTCAATAGCTACAATCTGAGCCTCATCTTTGATAACAATATCAGTAAGGAATTTATAAGAGAAATAAGTTGCACTAGCAAATCTTGTGTTTTCTTTATAAGTATATTGTATGTTGTTTTTTGCACCAGCTATTAATCCACCAATATCATGCATGCATGTAACATCAAAGACATAATTTGAATCTTGAGCAATAATTTGATTTAAAAATGTGCCTACAAAATCTGCTTGCAAAAATGTATTAAAAGCATAAGCATTCCAAATATTCCATTCAGTAAGCCATAATTTTTTTGCTTTGTTTTTTTGTATAGATTTAAAGTATTGTATTGTATTAGGAACAAATTCAGAAGTCGCAGAATCTATTAAATTAGAACTTTTAAGATAAATATTGTCAAATACTTTTTGTCTATCATCAAACGGAAAATAATGGTGAATAATATATGCATCAAAATCTTCTTGGCTAATAGCCAGATTCCATTTATGCATAAATTGGCTTCTTTTATCAGTTAATTGATTTAGATTTAATGGCTCTGCAATTAAACCAATAGGAATATCTGGATGATATTTTCTCAGAGCATGTATATATCTTTTAATTGTATCAGTATATACTTTTGCATTTGGGAAAATATGTCTATAATTTCCTAAATTAAATTCGTTGCCCAATTCTACGCCAACAACTTCTATATTCTGTTCTTTCAATTTCTTAATTACATACAACATTTTTTCAGGACTACCATTTAATACATTGGCGCAATAAATTGCTTTAGCATTAGATTGATGACAAAGCGAGATAAAATTTTCAATGATATTGTATTTTCTATCTTTTGTCTGGTTGTATAGCATAATCAAAGGTTTGGCTATTGGTCTCTTCAATGGATTGTAGCCATATCCAGGTTCATCAGGTTGATAATCGTTGGCAACGCCACCACCAGGAAATCTTAATATTTGGTTGTTACTAGATTTTAATAAATGGACAAAATTTGAATCTTTATCAATTTCTGTATTCCAAACAAATCCTGTATTCATGCCAAATATATTTCTGTTAATTTGTTTAGGAAAGCTCTTGTCAATGTGAATTGAAATATCAAACGTTTGATTATCTAGTACTATTTCTTGATTATCTTTCTTAATATTCTTCTTCTTTTGGAATTGCTTTACAATAACAAGCAATAGAAAACAGATTAGCACATATTTAAGAATTTTCTTTTTCATTTTGTGCTGCTAATTTTTGTTCTTTCCAATAAATTTTTTCTTTTACTCTGTAATATTCGATAAAGGAAAAGAAATAAAACAAGCCAAAAGCACTAATGGCGAAATCGCCACTAAACATACCACGTGCAAAGGTAATTGCACAGCCTAAAATTCCCATATTAAAGAAAATATCTTTTCTATAATGTTTTACTTTTATTAAAACATATAAAGGATATAAAAACATAGATAATTGGAAAATAGTACCAATAATACCATGAGCTACTAATATACCTACAATGCCACAATCAACAAATATAAACTTACCCATATTAATAAATAAGAGTTCTGGTTTAGGGTAACCAATACCAAAGAAAATCTGATTGGGATGTCGTTCAAAATAATTATAAGCATTAGTAAACTGAATAATTCTTGAGTCAGCTGAGGCTTCCCCTGTTTCCATACCCAACATAAATTTAAAGAAATTGATAAACATATCTGCTGTAAATTGCAGAAGCAACGGGTTTATATACCAAATTACACCAGCAATAATTGCAACTAATATGATTATTTGGAAGAGCCTGTTAACTGTTTGATACCACCTAACTCTAACAAACATATAAAAAAATAAAGGAATTAATACTGATAGTATTTCTGTTCTTTGTTTATCAAAGAAGAATAAATAAGCAGTAAACATTAAAAATCCAATAAGATGAAAAAACTTATTTTTTACTACGAAAACGACAAAATGATATGATAGTGCAAATACAATATATACACTTGATAAACGCCAAATATAGCCACCTTTTGATTCATTATATCCAACTAAGCCTTCGTCTTCTTTATATCCTTGTGGATCCATATAAATATTGATTAGAACATACATTATCAAATTAAACCAACCAACTAATACTCCCGCTAAGCAATATTGTTTTACAGTTATCTTCTCATATCTAATTAGATAATATAATAGACTTGCAGAAAATACAATATATTTAGATAAACTTGGGAATATTGCTTTTAATATCTTTACATCAAGTGTAAAGTGCGTAGCTAATGCATTGTATATTGGTACAAACGCCCATGCAATAACAAATAAATCAATGACAGTGAATCTTTTATAGATAAATACTGCTGTGTAATAATATACTCCAGTAAAAATCAATACTAAAGGTATTAATATGATAACAAATATACCTGCAAATGATGATGTAGCCGAAAATTGTGAAAATGTACTGCTATTGCAAAATAAAGTATATATAAAGAGAAAAATCAATTTTCCTTCATAGCCTTCTTGGTCTCTTGTGTACAATACAGTATCTAGAAATTTCTTTGCCAATTATTGTGTTGCTTTGTGTTCAAATAAGTAAACGCCAAAAATACTCGTTTTTTGTCGAAAATAATTATAGTTCTCTGGTTTTAACAGCATTTTTTGAAACACAGTATCAGATTTAATTTTCTTTAATCTAAGTAATATTGGTGTAACATAGATAATATCTGGTTGTTCTTTGCTTATTACGTCAGAAAAATGAATGCTGGAATCTTGAAAAATCTGATTTGGATTTATAGATGTAAAATTTTGAGTCATCATGGTACTCAATCCACCTTCAACATCTAAAATTTTAATGGAATCATTTTTATACTTTTTTTCTAGGTATTGAATGGTTTTTTGGTTCATCCGTCCTTTGTTTGAGCCAAACATATCAAAATATTTAAAATCTTTAGACTTTGCAGCAAATACCGCAAATAAGCAAAAAATAATTAAAATAAAATAAGCATCATTTTTTAGCTCAATTTTATCAAACAACATAGCAATGATAAATAGACTTGTTGGAAACAACATGACCATATAATGCATCCTTGGATAGGCATAAATACTAGATAGAACAACAGGAATAATGCCAATTAATAAAAAGAATACTAGTAGATGATGTTGAATGAATCTATTCTTTATATTATTAAATTTGCTTTTGTAAATAATAAAAACTAAGGCAAGAACTGATGTGATGAAAAATATTTTTTTGCTACACACAAATTCAATCGGCAACAAAATAGAAGCAAATATTGTAACAATATTTTTCCCAAGTTCAGACAAATTAAAGAAAACATGTTTCCAAAAGTAGCTTTCAGTATTTAATATAATGTTTTTTAAATTATATGGTGGAGGAAAGCATTTTTGTAGAATTTCTGGCCATTCGTACCAGAACACGAAATGTTCTTTTGTCCAAATGGCATAATTGTGCGCAAAGTGCTGTACAAATGCAAATGAGCCACGACTCGTGTCGCCACTTGTGAATGGTGTTTTGTATAAAAAATAGATTACACAGAATAATAAGATAAATGCCAAAATTGGATAAGCATTGCCTTTGCTGATTTTTATTTTGTATGTATAGATATAGATTATTGAAAATATTACAAATAACACAAATGCAACATATAATTCTGGTCTTGCAAATGATGCTAATAATAGAGCAGCACTGAACACAAGTAATTGATCGACTTTTGAAGAGATATAATTTACAGCAATTGTAGCTATGAAAAATAAGATAATTGCAAAATGTGAAACTTTTGGCCAAACAGGTAGGTTATATGCACTATACAACCACATAGATGCAAAAAAGAATGCAATTGATTTTGGTGTACGGTATACAATTAAAAACAAATAAGCTAATACAGCAGTTGTAATGCTTAATACCTTGAAATTGAGATAATATAACTCTACTCTATTGTCATTGAATAAGGATAGTATTTTATACCAAACAGAATACAATGGACTACTGTTTTTTGGATAAGCATGCCATAACCATAAACCTCTGTCAAGATATCTTGCTTCATCCCAAAGTAAGACATCCATATAATTTTCTAAATTATAGGTAATAATTATGCCTAATACAATAATTAGAATGATTGCAATTAGATTTATAGTCTTACTATTTTTTATTCTTTCCAATTTTATTCTTTTACTAATAAATAAGCATTATTCACGCCATCAATATTTTCTCTTTTATATTGATAATTGTCTGGTTTTGAAATTATATTATTAAATAAAGTGTCATTCTTTAGCTTTGTCCATTTCATCATTGTAGGACTAACAAAAAATAATATCTGGTTGCTTTTGTTGCATTAAATCTGAAAAATATATTTTTCATCAGCAATTAATGATTTAAAATCGTATATCGTATAGTTTTTTTGCATTAGAGTTGGCAACATTCCATCAGCATCAAAAATACAAATTGTATCTGATTTGTATTTCTCTTGTATATAGTTGATGGTTTTCACATTTGTCATGTCTTGGTGTGTGCCAAACATATCAAAATATATATAGTCTTTTGCTTTTGGTGCAAATGCTATAAATAATAAAAATAAAAGTACACAATGTTTAATGTTTAAGGTTGAATTGTTGATGAATATTGCAACAAGAAACCACAATAATGGAATTAACATAATAAGATAATGTGTTCTCGGATATGCATAAATACTCGATGATATTGATGGCAAGCATGCAATCACAAATAATAATAAAATGTATCTATATTTTTTAATAGTAATGTTTTTTGTTATTCTATTGCTATAAAAAATAAGTAAGAATGTAAATGGTACTATTATTGTAAAAATCAATTTCTTACTAAAAAATGAATATGGCACAATAATAGATATTATAATATCAGATATAGAAATGATAAGCATTTTTATATTATATAGAATATGTTTTAAAAATATTCCATCACTATTAAGCACAATATCTTTTAACCTGAATGGTTCATCTACGTATTGACGAATAATGCTTTTCCATTCATACCACCACAGCAAATCTTGCTGATTCCATGTTGTAATATTGTAGGCAAGATGTTGTATTAATACACCAACACTTCGTTGGCTATCATTATTATTAAAAGGTGTTTTATATAGTTTGTATGTAAGCAAGGTAAGTACAACTAACACTACAAGACTAACTATTTTAGATAGATTTATTGACTTCTTTTCTTTAATTAGAAAATAGATAACCATACATAAACTTATTAGAAAAGACAAGTATAACTCAGGACGTGCATAACCACAAAAAAGAAATGCTATACTAAAAATTATGGTTTTAATTAGATAAGAAGTGCAATAGCTAGCCAATATTGCAGCAAATAAAACAAGCTGGATAGAAAAATGAGAAATTTTTGGCCATGCTGGAAGATTATAACTATGATGTAACCATATTATACTCAGAAGAAATGCGATAAAAATATTAATAGAATATCTACGCAACATGAAATACAATAAGCATGCACTAGAAATAGTCTGAAGCTTAAAATTCAAATAATATAAATTTATTTTATCAATTTCTATATATGATAATAACTTATACCAAACAGAATATATTGGTCCCCAAGTATTCGGAATTATTTTCCAAAGCAAAAATCCTCTATCTAGATATATTGCTTCATCCCAGAGCAACACATCCATGTATTGCGCAAGCTGGTAGGTAAGTACAATGCCAGAAATACATAATAAGAATACCATTAATAAGTCTTTACTATCTAACTTGTTCTTATTTATATCATTATTTTGCATTACAAAAATGTACTAAGATAGCATAAAATATGTTTATCTTACAGTACAATTATTTATATCAATGAGCGTTATTCAATTAGATAAGGTAAATAAAATTATATATGTAGATAGTGTATTCAATATATATGGAACATTTGCAAACGAACATTATGCACAAATTATTCAGCAGGAAATTGAACAAAAATGGAATGCTGCTGATGGTAAAGTATTGTTATTTGAGCAAATTTTTAAAGTAATTTTTAGAGTAAAAATTGTAATCTATAATTTAATACTTCCAGATACAATTTTGCAAAACGAAGATTATATCAATAATTATATAAGAATTGAAACTGCATCGAAGATGCATGTATCTTTTGTTGATGGAATATTGTCAAATTCAGGATATTTTATAACATCAAATTTAGAACAAGGCTCAACAGTAGCACATGAATTTGGACACATGTTGGGTTTGAAACATCCTGATGTTTTGGATATTAGAGGAAAAGGTCAACCAAGTATTATGTACCCACGTGGTACTTTGGTTGATCCTGCTTTTCAATATGATGCACAAGCAATTGCTGGACAACCAGGCGGCACTATCAATCCAACAGTTAGAATTGTAACACAAACTGATATTGATAATTTAAAAATTGCACAGCAAATAGATGCAAACCAGTTTTTCTTAGGAAAACTAACAAATAAACACCACGAAATTTTTATTGCACCAGAAAATAGCTAATAAAATAAATGAAAGCATTATTACAAAAGCATAAAACATTAATTTTTCTCTTATTGATTACATTTCTATTGAGATTTATATTGTTTCTAATTTTTATGCCTTGGAAACCAGAAATGGAAAATAATGTTGTATTGTTGTATGATGCAGTTGGCTACCAAAAATTAGCATTATCTATTTTGCATTTCTTTCACATCAAAACGGAAGTATTGCGCACACCAATTTATCCTGCGTTTGTAGCTGGAATATACGCAATCTTTGGCATCAAACCATACATCGTAATCTTTTTTCAAATTCTATTAAGCACTTGTACTGCCTATTTTTTTTATAAAATTGTTGAGCAATTATGCAGTCAAAAAGTGGCAAATATAGCATTGCTAATATTTGCAATAGAACCAACACTCATATTATACACTACATTTTTGTATTCAGAAATATTATTCATGTTCTTTACCATACTTAGTTTGTGGATGCTTTTATTAGGTTTGAAAAATCAACAAATAAAATATTTTATTTTATCATCTATAGCATTAGGTTTGGCAACACTTACAAGACCAGCAGGACAATATTTAATTCTAGTACATATAATAATTATATTGATTTACAATAGGAACTACATTCAAAATATCAAATATGCAACAGTTATTTTCTTAATATATATTGTTAGTATTTCTCCTTGGGCAATTAGAAATTATGTATTTCATGGTAGATTAAAAATATCAAGTACTATGGAACATAATGCATTGATATTATCAAGCTTTTATACAGCATTTAAAAGTTCGCCATTACCAAAAGATACAATTATAAATCAGTTTTTAGTACAAGTAAAATTAATGGCACCTGATAGTTTAAAAGACAAAATGCCCACAAATGCTGTAGAGCTAAATAAATCGCAAAGCTTTGAAAATACTGAAGTATTTGCTAAAGTAGCAAAGCAATATCTAATGTCGCACAAAAAAGAATTTATCTTAGCACAAATTAAAGGTGCTATTAATTTACATATTAATATGGGCACAGAACAGTACATGCTTAGGTTGCATCAAGAAACCAAACGTTGGAATATTAGAGATAAAGTTTCATTAGGCTTATTTGGTGCTGCAAAGAAATTTTTTGCTACGAAAACACCAACAGAAATATTTCTAGGGTTATCTATCTTATTGGTATTGGGCATAATATATTTTTCAACTATAATTGGAATCTTTTACCTAATAAAACAAAAAAAGTATTTTGTTTTATTGTTTTGTATATTAAATATTGGCTACTACGTAGCATTGTCAAGTATATATCCAACACCACGTTTTCGAAATCCATTTATGCCTTTTTATATTTTTTTAGCAAGTGTTGGCATCAATTATTTAATGACTAAGAAGCATGTCCTAGAAAATCAATAATACTTTTTTCCATGTCTACTTCATCAGATTTTGGAATAAATTTTTTGCCTAAAATATTTTCATACAATTCAATATATCTATCAGAAATAAGTTGAACAACTTCATCTGTCATTTTAGGAACTATTTGTCCTTCTTTTCCCATAAAATCATTTTCTATCAACCAAGTTCTTACAAACTCTTTCGATAATTGTTTCTGTGGCTCATTGTTCTGCAATCTTTCTTCATAGCCATCAGCATAAAAATATCTCGAAGAATCAGGCGTGTGTATCTCATCCATCAAATAAATTTGATTTCCAATTTTTCCAAATTCATATTTTGTATCAACCAAAATCAAATTTCTTTCCATTGCCAATTCAGTACCTCGCTCAAAAATGGCATGTGTATATTTTTCTAATTGTTCATAATCTTCTTTTGAAACAATATTTTGTGCTATAATTTCTTCTTTCGATATTTCTTCATCATGCCCAATACTAGCTTTCGTGGTTGGTGTAATAATTGCTTGACTAAGTTTCTGATTTTCTTTCAATCCATCTTCTAATGTCACACCACAAATTGTTCTAACACCAGCTTTATAAGCTCTCCACGCAGAACCAGCCAGATACCCACGAACTACCATTTCTATTTTAAATGGCTCACACATTTTGCCTATTGTTACATTAGGATGTGGAGTTGCCATTACCCAATTAGGCAAAATATCTTTTGTTTTTTCTAAATGATAATTTGCAATTTCATTTAATATTTGACCTTTGTAAGGAATTGGCTTTGGCAAAACTACATCAAAAGCAGAAATTCTATCTGTAACTATCATCACCAAAATATCAGGAGAAATGGTGTACACATCACGTACTTTTCCTTTGTAATAATGTGTTTGCTTGGGCAAGGTAAAATGCGTTTGTGTAATGCTCATAGTGCTTTTTTAAAATCTAAATTTAGATACAAATATAGCACCATATTTCTCACTTTCAATCAAGTTTTTTTATACTTAATTTATAGGAAATTTAAAAACATTATAAATTATAATCAAATAAATTATGTAAATAATAATTATTATTAAAATTTATAAACAAATACTTTTCTTATCAAATTCTGAACTTTTAATGCTCCAAATTGGGTAATTTCTAGGATTTTTTTGCAAGTCACTTATTATTTTATCCATATTTTTTGTTATTGTTCATAAGCTCATGTTAATATTTAAGTCAATAAAAATAGGCATCTTAAACTATTATCAACATTGTATGCACAAAAATTTTTATTTTATCCACAATGATTATAGATATTAACACTGTTTAAAGTGTATTTTTTGTGCAGAAAGTGGGATAAAATGGCAAATTTCGCCTAATTTTGTATGAAAGAATTTCATGCTAGCATTCACAGGACATTATGAAGTAAAAATTGACGCCAAAGGAAGACTAAAACTTCCAGTCGATTTATTACGTCAAATTCCTGATGAAACAAAAAATACTTACGTACTCAATAAAGGATTAGACAACTGCTTGAGATTGTATCCAATACAATTGTGGAATCAAGTAACCAAAGAACTAAGTAGACTAAGTACTTTTAGAACTAACGAAAGACAGTTCTTGAGATTTTTTTATCAGGACGCAACAAATATTGAGCTGGATTCGAGTGATAGAATTTTGATTCCAAAACGACTACAAGAAAAAGTTGATATTCAATCAGATATTGTAATTCTTGCATATCATGACACAATTGAGATTTGGAGCAAAGCTGTGTACGATAGCACAATTAAAGAACCTGAAAACTACGCAGATATGGCAGATAATATTTTGAGTAGTTTAAATCAAAACAACCATTAAACTAATAATACATGTATCATATTCCAGTCATGTTGAAAGAATGCATACAAGGTTTAAATATTAAGCCTAATGGAATCTATGTAGATGTAACATTTGGTGGTGGTGGACATTCAAAAGAAATTTTAAATCATCTTAATGAAGAGGGAAAATTATTTGCCTTCGATATTGATGATGATGCTCAGAAAAATGAGATTAATGACAATCGTTTTGTACTTATTCAAGCAAACTTCAGACATATAAAAAAATTCTTAAGACTACATCAAATAACAAAGGTTGATGGCATTTTAGCAGACTTCGGTATTTCATCACACCAAATTGATGCTGCAGATAGAGGTTTTTCTATACGTTACAATGCAGACTTAGATATGCGTATGCAACAAAACCAAACAATTACTGCAAAAACAATTGTAAATACTTACGATGCTCTTCAGTTGCAAAATATTTTAGGTTACTATGGCGAAGTACCCAATGCAAGAACATTAGTAGCAGCAATTGTTAACCATCGAGAAGTAGAGCCAATCAATACAACAAAACAATTAGTAAAGATTTGCCTACACTACGTAAGAGGAAAAGAACATAAATATCTAGCTCAGGTGTTTCAAGCAATTAGAATTGAAGTGAATGATGAGTTGAACGCAATTAAAGATTTTTTACAACAAGCATTCGAATTACTAGACAATCAAGGAAGATTAGTAACACTAACCTATCATTCATTAGAAGATAGATTAGTAAAAAATTTTATCAAAACAGGAAATATTGATGGAAACATTGAGAAAGATTTTTATGGTAAAATACATAGACCATTTTCATTAATTAATAAAAAACCAATATTAGCAACACCAGAAGAGATAGAACAAAATTCAAGAGCAAGAAGTGCAAAATTAAGAGTAGTAGAAAAAATAGCATGACAGAGAATATTGAAAATATAACAACTGATACATCAGCAACTACTCAGAAAAATAAATTTCAGAGAGTAGTTGAAGGCATGCTACGTGTGCTTGGAATTGATGAGTTTGTTACATATGTACAAGTACTAAAAAATTTCTTTGTTGTACTAACAATTGTCTGTATTGGAATCATCGAAATATTTAATACGCATTTAGCAGAGCGTATGACGAGAAGAATAAATAACAAAAAACAAGAGATAAAAGAATTGAGATGGGAATACATGTCTGTGAATGCTGAGAAAAACGAAAAAACAAAACAATCTGAGATTCAAAAATTAGTACTTCCATTAGGCTTAAATCCATTGCAAGAACCACCTAAAAAAATTGAAATTGAAAAATGACTGTAAAGACTAACATATTATTGCGTATATACCTTATTGGCATCATTTGTTTGCTATTTGGTGTTGCTGTGTTAGGGAAAGTCTATCATATTCAAAACTATAATCACAAATATTGGAAAAACTTAGCAGATAGTTTATCTACAAAAATATTTGATGTAGAAGCAGAACGAGGAAATATATATTCAGCAGATGGCGAATTATTAGCTACAACAGTACCATATTTCGATGTATATGTAGATTTCGGTTCAAATGCTATGACAGATGAATTATTTAAAGCTAATATAGATTCATTAGCATATTATTTTTCAAAAACAAAAAAAGATAAGTCTGAACAACAATATAAAAAAGAACTAACGAATGCTAGAAAATTAGGCAAAAGATATTACCCAATATTTAAGAATATAGATTTTGTTCAACTAAATAAAGTAAAAACATGGCCATTATTTAGAGAAGGGAAATACAAAGGTGGACTAATTATAGAAACCAACCAACCACGATACAAACCATTCGGATTTTTAGCAGACAGAACTATTGGCTATGTAAAAAAAGATGGGAAAAGAGTTGGAATTGAAGCAAAATACAACAAAGAACTTTCTGGAGAAAATGGAAAAATGCTAAAACAAAAAATTGCAGGTGGAACATGGATGCCAATTAGAAAAACAGGATATATAGAACCAAAAAATGGAAAAAACATTCACACTACAATAGATATTAAAATCCAAGATATTGCATCATCTACATTGTTAGAAGCACTTCAAACATACAATGCAGAATTTGGCTGTGCCGTTGTAATGGAAGTAAAAACTGGTGCAATAAAAGCTATTGCAAATTTAGGGAAAAACAAATCTAACCAATTTATTGAGAGATACAATTATGCAGTAGGAGATAGATTTGAGCCAGGTTCTGTATTCAAACTTGCAGGCTACCTAGCATTATTTGATGATGAATATATCACTCTAAAAGATTCTATCAATACAAATTATGCAGTAGCAAATTTTGGTGTGTTGAGGCTAACAGATGATAACCATAACACACAATATAAATATCTAACACCAGAAAAAGCAATGGCAGTTTCTTCCAATGTTGCAATTGCAAAATGGGTAACAAAATTCTACAACGATGATAGAAAAAAATATTACTCAAAACTTGCTCAATTTGGTCTAACAACTAAAACCAATATCGAAATTCAAGGTGAACAAGAACCATTAATCAAACTACCAGAAAATTGGAGTTATTATTCATTACCATGGATGGCGCATGGCTACGAAGTAAAACTTTCTGCATTGCAAATTCTTGCATTTTATAATGCTGTTGCAAATGATGGATATAGAATTCAACCATACTTGGTAGAAAAAATTACACAAAACGGAAAGTCAGAATATATAAATAACAAACATGAAAAAGTAAAAATATGTTCTAAGCAAGCAGCAGAATCTGCCACAGAAATTTTAAAGGCAGTAATTAATGACGTAAATGGAACAGGACATAGAATTTATACACCACATTTTGAAATTGCAGGAAAATCAGGTACAGCAAAAATGAGTTTTGGTACAAAAGGATATACAGATAAAAACCTATCAACTTTTGTAGGTTTTTTCCCAGCAAACAATCCATTGTATTCATGTATCGTAATGATTGGTGAGCCAAAAGGTGAGATTACATCTGGTGGCTATATTTCTGCTCCAGTTTTTAGAATAATTGCAGATAAAATCATTACATCAAATATTAAAAATAACCAAGCAATTAATAAAGATACATTGCTAGTCAAACAAAATCCACCAAAGTTTATCACAGCAACCAATACAATAGACGATATTCTAAAAATCTACGATATAAAATATAAAAACAACAGCCAACTTAATTACGATTACGCTTATGTCAATATTGATAATATAAATAAGAAAGTAAACATTCAGCACATCAATGCAAATACAAAGAAAGTACCAAATGTAAAAAATATGTTGTTGGATGATGCAATCTACATTTTAGAAAACGCAGGCCTGAAAGTAGGATTTTCTGGAAAAGGAAAAGTAAAAACACAAAGCATACAAGAAGGAACAGACATTATTAAAGGCACATACATACATCTTAATTTATTTTGAAAAACTTAAATAAAATATTATCACAAGTAGCATATTCCAAAATGATTGGAAGCGAGGATGTAATTATCAATAACATAAAAATTGATTCAAAAAGCATTCAACAAAATGATTTATTTATTGCAATCAAAGGTACAACAATAGATAGCCATCAATTTATTGATGATGCAATTGCCAAAGGCGCAACAGCAATTGTATGTGAAGTTATTCCAGCACAACTAAATTTAGATATCACATATGTTTTAGTAGAAAACACTAGAAAGTCAGTAGCACAATTAGCAAATACATTTTATGGACAACCTTCATCAAAATTAAAATTAGTTGGCGTTACAGGCACCAATGGTAAAACAACAACAGCTACCTTACTTTTCCAATTGTATAAAAACTTAGGCTACAAAGTAGGTTTGTTATCTACCATAGAAAACAAAATTAACGATGCAATTATACCATCAACACACACTACGCCAAATGCAATAGAACTAAATAGATTATTGTCTGAGATGGTAGAACATGGTTGTGAGTATGTTTTTATGGAAGTAAGTTCACATGCTATTCATCAAGATAGAATAGAAGGCTTAGTATTTGCTGGAGCTATTTTCACAAACATCACACACGATCATTTAGATTACCACGAAACTTTCGATGAATACATCAAAGCAAAAAAGAAATTTTTTGACAATCTTCAACCAACAGCATTTGCATTAACCAACATAGATGATAGAAGAGGCACAGTAATGTTGCAAAATACTAAAGCAAAAACATATACTTATGCCATAAAATCAATTGCTGATTTTAATCTAAAAATAATTGAGAATACTTTCACAGGTTTAGTATTACAATACCAACAATTTGAAGTACATACACAACTTACAGGAAGATTCAATGCATATAATTTATTAGCAGTATTGTCGTGCAGTATTTTATTAGGCAATGATGTTCAAGAAACATTAAAACAAATTTCATTACTAAAAACAGCAGAAGGTAGATTTGAAATAGTAAAATCAAAAAATAATATCGTTGGAATTGTAGACTATGCACACACACCAGATGCGCTAAAAAATGTTTTAGACACCATTAATGCAATTCGCACAGGCAATGAAAGTTTAATAACAATAATTGGTTGTGGAGGAAATAGAGACAAAACAAAACGACCAGAGATGGCACACATTGCATCAGAACTAAGTAGCAAGACAATACTTACTTCTGATAATCCAAGAAATGAAGATCCAAATATTATTCTTGATGAAATGCGAGTAGGTGTGCCACCACACAATTTCAATAAAGTAAGTATTGTAGTAGATAGAGAAGAAGCAATAGTTAAAGCGTTCAATACGGCACAACCTAATGATATTATTCTATTAGCAGGTAAAGGACATGAAAAATATCAAGAAATAAAGGGCATAAAGCACCCATTTGATGATAAAGAGATTTTAAATAAAATACTGAACAATAATTAATGTACTATGTTATACCACTTTTTTAAATATTTAGAAGATAATTATGATTTTTTTGGAGCAGGTTTGTTTCAATATATTTCATTCAGAGCTTCTATGTCTATCATCCTATCATTAATTATATCAATGATTATTGGCAGAAGCATTATAAAGAGATTGCAAATTATGCAAATTGGCGAAAGTGTTAGAGATTTAGGATTAGAAGGTCAGATACAAAAGAAAGGCACACCAACAATGGGTGGCGTTATCATTATTGCATCAATTATAATTCCTACATTACTTTTTGCACGTTTAGATAATATCTATGTTATTCTTCTCATACTAGCTACACTTTGGATGGGCGCAATTGGATTTATAGATGATTATATCAAAGTATTCAAAAGAGATAAAGAAGGATTAAGAGGGAAATTCAAAATTCTAGCGCAAGTCGTATTAGGTTTGATAGTAGGATGTGTTTTGTATTTCCACCAAGGCGTAAAAGTTAGAGATTACAACAATGTTTTTGTTTACGATTACAATAATGGAAATATAGAATGGAATAACCCAAAACAAACAATACCAACAGCAGATGTAATGTATGAAAATATCGGAACTAGAGTAGGAGATGATTTTTTATCACACGAAACAAAAGCATTAAAAACAAATGTTCCATTTCTAAAAGATAATTTATTAGACTATGCAGTTATTCTAAAACCATTTACAGATGATTATCAAAAATGGGCTTGGCTAATTTTTATTCCAATTGTAATTTTTATTATCACAGCAGTATCAAACGCAGCCAATCTTACAGATGGAATAGATGGTTTAGCATCAGGTGTTTCAGCTATAGTATTAGTTACCTTAGCCATATTTGCCTATGTTTCTGGTAATATAAAATTCGCAGATTATTTAAATGTATTATACATACCAAATTCAGGAGAAATTGTAATAGTTAGTGCAGCACTAATTGGTGCATGCATAGGTTTTCTATGGTACAATGCATATCCAGCTCAAGTTTTTATGGGCGATACAGGTTCATTAATGCTAGGTGGCGTTATTGCAACAATTGCAATCATTGTTAGAAAAGAATTATTAATACCAATTCTTTGTGGAGTATTCTTAGCAGAAAATCTATCAGTGATGATACAAGTAGCATACTTTAAATACACTAAAAAAAGATTTGGCGAAGGTAGAAGAATATTTAAAATGTCGCCATTGCACCATCATTATCAAAAATTAGGATACCATGAGTCTAAAATTGTAATGCGATTTTTTATTGTAAGTATTCTATTAGCAGTTGTAACATTTGTAACATTAAAATTAAGATAAAACTAAATATAAATAATTGAAATACGATATTGTCATATTAGGAAGTGGAGAAAGTGGAGTAGGTGCAGCCATCTTAGCACAATATAAAGGCATGCAGCCATTCATCTCAGATTTTGGTACTATCAAAGAAAAGTACAAAGAGGAATTAATTGCTCTAAATATTGCATTCGAAGAAAATCAACATACCGAAGAAATTATTCTAAATGCAAATCTGATTATAAAAAGTCCAGGCATACCAAACAAAGCACCAATCATAAAGAAGATAAAAGAGAAAAATATTCCAATTATCTCAGAAATAGAATTTGGATTTCAACATACAAACGCTACAATAATTGCAATTACTGGAGCAAATGGAAAAACCACCACCACAAGTTTATGCTACCATATTCTAAAAAATGCAGGTATTGATGTTGGCTTAGGCGGAAATATTGGTGAGAGTTTTGCAAAACAAGTTGCGCTGAATGATAAACCATATTATGTGTTAGAAGTTTCTTCATTTCAATTAGATGACTGTGTAACATTCAAACCACATATTGCAATACTAACCAACATTACAGAAGACCATTTAGATAGATACGATTATAAGTTCGAGAATTACATTGACTCAAAATTCTCAATTGCAAAAAACCAAACAACCGAAGACTTTTTTATCTATTGTTTGGATGATGAAGTATCAAATAAATACCTAGATAAATATAATATACAAGCTACCAAAATTCCTTTTTCATACAATGAAGAATTAGAATTCGGTGGATATCAAAAAGAAAATCAAATAATTATTCAAATAAATAAAAACGAATTTACCATGCCAATTAACGAAATCGCAATTCAAGGTATACACAATACCTACAACTCATTAGCTGCAGGAATTGCTGCTAAATTAGTAAATGTTAGAAACGAAAAAATTAGAGAAAGTCTACACGATTTTAAAAACCTAGAACATCGCTTAGAATTTGTGGCTACAAAAAATGGCGTAGATTTTATCAATGATTCAAAAGCAACAAATGTAAATTCTACGTGGTATGCATTAGAATCTATGCTAAAACCAACTATTCTTATTCTTGGTGGTGTAGACAAAGGAAATGATTATACATTAATCAAAGATTTAGTCAAAAACAAAGTAAAAGCAATCATTTGCCTTGGTGTAGATAATGAAAAATTGCATCATGCTTTTTCTAATGATGTAGGCTATATAGTAGATTCTAGAAGTATGGAAGAAGCAGTACTATTAGCAAACAACATTGCAGAAAAAGACGAAGTTGTCCTATTGTCACCATCATGTGCAAGTTTCGATTTATTTAGAGATTATGAAGATAGAGGAAGACAATTTAAAAGAGCAGTACACAATTTATAATTAAGAACTTATACAACATTCAATAGAAGATTCGTGTTAAACAATATTGCAAAAAATATAAGAGGAGACAAATACATTTGGTATATCATTACCATACTGAGTTTTATTTCTCTTTTATTAGTATATAGTTCTACACGAACACTGGCTTATAAAAGTAGTCATGGAATTACAGAATATTTTCTATTACGACATGGTTTTTTCTTAGCTGTTGGCATGTGGCTAATTTATATCATTCATCGTATAGATCATGTCTATTTTTCTAGATTGGCACAGTTATTATTACTTATTTCCATACCATTGCTTATTTATACTATGCTCTTCGGAGAAGAAAGAAATGAAGCATCAAGATGGGTAAGAGTACCAATAATTGGACTTACTTTCCAATCTTCAGATTTTGCAAAACTAGCATTGATAATGTACACATCAAGAACATTGTCAAAGAAGCAAGGTGTAATCAAAGATTTCAAAGAAGTAACATTATATATCATGATTCCAATTGTTGGAATTTGTGGATTAATTATGTTAGATAATTTTTCTACAGCAGCAATTCTTTTTGCTACATCTGTAGTTATTTTATTTATAGGAAGAGTTTCTACAAAATACATACTAAGTATTGTTGTAGCTGGAATAACAGCAGCATCATTGCTATTTGCATTTTCATGGTTTTTTATAGAAGGACATGGTAGAGCTGACATGTGGCTGAATAGAGTCGAATCTTGGATGAATCCAGATTATGATGCTGATGATTTCTATCAACAGAAACAAGCATTTATTGCAATGGCAAAAGGTGGATTGATTAGAATTGCACCAGGGAAAAGCACTCAATGCAATTTCTTGCCAGATGCATATTCAGATTTTATCTTTTCTACTTTAATAGAAGAATACGGACTTTTTGGAGCAGTAATTACATTGATGCTGTATCTCTTTTTTCTGTATAGAATTATTGTAATTGTAAGAAAAAGTAATAGAGCTTTTGGTGCATTAATGGCAGTTGGTCTTGGTGTTAGTATCACACTTCAAGCAGTATTGCACATGGGTGTTAATGTACATTTATTACCAAATACAGGTATCACATTACCATTTATAAGTTGGGGCGGAACAAGTATATTATTTAATGCAGTTGCAATTGGAATTATTTTAAGCATAAGCAATTATGTAGAAGAGAAGAGTACATCAGAGCAAGAAAATAAAGCACCAACAAAAAAATCAAAAAAGAAAATAGTAGACGAAATACATGGTTAGTCTAATGAATGAAAAATAATAAAGATGAATAGTAATAAACAGACATATATAATTGCAGGTGGCGGAACTGGCGGACATATTTTTCCAGCTATTGCCATTGCTGATGCTATTAAGCAACAGCAACCAGATGCACATATTTTGTTTGTTGGTGCAAAAGGTAGAATGGAAATGGAAAAAGTGCCGCAAGCAGGTTATCCTATTGTTGGCTTAGAAGTAATAGGAATTCAAAGAAGTCTTACACCAAAAAATCTAAGCGTACCTTTTAAATTATTTAAAAGTTTATTTCAGGCATTTAAAATTATCAAAGCACAAAAGCCTAAAGCATGCATTGGTGTTGGAGGCTATGCATCTTTTCCAATACTGTTTGTTGCCATTTTATTGCGTATTCCAATCTATATTCAAGAACAAAATTCATACCCAGGAATTGCCAATAAAATATTATCAAAATTTGCAAAAAATATATTTGTTGCCTATGATAATCTAAGTCAATTCTTCAATCCTAATAAAATTATATTAACAGGAAATCCAGTTAGAAAAGACATTGCAAGCACACTTCCAGAAAAAATGAGCGCATTACAATTTTTTAGTTTAGAAGACAATAAACAAACAATATTGGTTGTTGGAGGAAGTTTAGGTGCAAGAACAATAAATCAAGCAGTAGAAAAAAATCTTTCATTAATTATCGAAAATAATTATCAATTGTTATGGCAAACAGGAAAAGGATATTATGATGATATTATTGAAAAGACAGAAAATGTAACAAACCAAAATATAAAAATTCATCAGTTTATTAAAGAAATGAATATGGCGTATGCATCAGCAGATGTAATAATTTCTAGAGCAGGAGCATTATCAATATCAGAATTGTGCATTATTGGTAAGCCATGTATTTTTATACCATCACCAAATGTTACAGAAGACCACCAAACAAAAAATGCAATGGCATTAGTAAATAAAAATGCAGCATTAATTATAAAAGACAGTGAAGCAAACGAAAAACTAGGTAATGTATTACTAGAATTATTGAACGATAAAATAAAACAAACAGAACTTAGTAACAACATCAAAGCATTAGCAAAAACTAATGCTGCGAACGAAATAGCAATTAAAATATTAAGCAATAACCAATAAGATATGCACAATACGAACATACAGATATCAAGTATAAAAAAAGTATATTTCTTAGGAATAGGAGGAATAGGTATGAGTGCATTAGCCAGATATTTTAATTTCCATGGCGTAATTGTAAAAGGATATGATAAAACAGCAACAGTATTAACACAGGAATTAGAAAAAGAAGGAATTGAAATTACATTCAATGATAGTGTTGATACATTAATGAAAGACGTAGATTTAGTAGTACTTACGCCAGCCATTCCAAAAGATAGTATTCAATTAGATTATTACAAACAAAGCAATATTCCATTGCTAAAACGTGCAGAAGTATTAGGATTAATAGCAAATAGTAGTTTTAATATTTCTATCGCTGGTTCTCACGGAAAAACATCAACATCATCTATTACAGCACACATTCTACATAGTGCACAAAAAAATGTAGCAGCATTTTTAGGTGGAATAGCATTAAACTATAATTCAAATTTTATCAATGGTACAGAATATGCCATAGCAGAAGCAGATGAATTTGATCGTTCTTTTTTAAATCTTTCACCAAATATTGCATTAATAACATCAGTAGATACAGACCACTTAGATATATATGGCAACCTTAGTGCTATTGAAGATGCATTTCATCAATTTTGTAATAAAATACAAAACGACGGAATTTGCATAGCGCACCAATCAGTAAAAGAGAATATTCTAAATCATAAAGTAAGAAATTTAAGATACAGTTTAGCAAATCAACAGAGTGATTACTATACAAAAAACTTAAGAATAGAAAATCAATCATACATTTTTGATGTTGTGCATCCAAATGGAATTGTTGAAAATGTAGTATCATATTATGGTGGAAAACACAATGTTGAAAATGCAGTAGGTGCCATCGCAATAGCATTAAATATTGGCATATCAGACAATGATATAAAACAAGCAATAGGTACTTTCAAAGGCGTAAAACGTAGATTTGAAACACATGTAAAAAATGATAAGTATGTATATATTGATGATTATGCACACCATCCAAGAGAGTTAGATGCAACAATTTCTGCGGCAAAAGAACTTTATCCAGATAAAAAAATTACAGTTGTATTTCAACCACATTTATTTTCTAGAACAAAAGATTTGGCAGAAGAATTTGCCACATCATTATCAAAAGTAGATGAGTTAATATTATTAGATATTTATCCAGCACGCGAAAAACCAATTGAAGGCGTAACAAGCAAAATTATTTTTGATAACGTTAGCTTGAACAACAAATACTTATTGTCAAAAGATGATTTAATAGCATTTATTGATAAAAATAAAAATAGCATAGAAGTAATACTTACAGTTGGCGCAGGAGATATTGATACAAAAATAACAGATATAAAAAGAATTCTAAACTAAGAATTATAAATAAGATAAATGAACAGAACCACAAAAAATATTATTCTAAATGTGTTGATGCTACTAATTATAGTAGTATTTGTGGTATTTGTTATATATGCAAAACAAAAAAGAAACGATTTTAAACCAAAAAGTATTAGTATAAATATTGATGAGTTAGAAGATAATTATCTTATTTCTAAAGATGATATATATTATTTAGTTACAAAGTATTTTACTTTAAATAATCAAGCAATTGATGATAATACACTTAGAAGTATTGAAAAAACTATATGCAATATTCCAGTTGTCGAAAGCGCAAATGCATATATAAATAATAAACAAATATTAAATATAGATGTAAAACAACGAAAACCATTATTTCGTGTGTACAATTCTTCTAATCAAAATTTTTATGTAGACTATGATGGCGTAAAATTTTTTCCTAAAAAAAATACAAGCATTAAAGTGCCAATAGTAACAGGAAATATAAGCGAGAAAAAAGTAAATAATGATACAATACAAACTGCAATACTAAATCAAGTATTGAACTTTTGTAAATACACGCAAAAAGTAGATGAATGGAAAGATAGCTTCGGACAAATAAATATCAACGATGCAAATGAAATAGAATTAATTCCACGTATAGGAAATAGTACCATTTTATTAGGTAATACTGATGTTATAGAAGAAAAAATGAATAAACTAAAAGTGTTTTACACGGAAGTTTTAGATAAGATAGGATGGGAAAGATATAGAGTTATCAACATAATGTACAAAGATCAGATTATTTGTTTAAAATAAATTTAAGAAATATGCATAATTTATTGGATGTAAAAATGGACGAGAATGTAATTGACATGGAAAAAGTTGTTTGTGCCATAGATATTGGTACATCAAAAGTGGCTGCACTAGTAGGCAAAAGAAATCAATTTGGTAAAATTGAAATCTTAGGTATAGGTATATGCTCATCATTTGGTGTGCAACGTGGAGTAGTTGTAAGTATTACTAAAACAGTAGACTCAATTAGAAAGGCAGTACAAAAAGCAGAAGAGCAATCTGGTGTTACTTTCACAAAAGTACATGTAGGTATTGCCGGACAACATATCAAAAGTATACAAAACAGAAGTCAAATCAATAGAGTTGATACCGACAGTTGGATTACACACGAAGATGTAAGAAAGTTAAAAAATGAATCATACAAAATAGCACTACCTCCAGGCGATAAAATTTTACACGTTTTACAACAAGAGTTTATCATCGATAATGAACCAGGAATACAAGATCCAGTTGGAATGATGGGCGTAAAAATGGAAGGCAATTTTCACATCATCACAGGCGGAGATAGCCATATCCAAAATATTGAAAGATGTGTGAGAGTAGCAGGACTGGAAGTTGCAAGTATAGAGTTAGAACCATTAGCATCAGCAGATGCCGTATTAAGCAAACAAGAACTAGAAGCAGGAGTTGCATTAGTAGATATTGGTGGAGGAACAACAGATATTGCAATCTTTGAAAATTATATAATCAGACACACAGCCGTTATTCCTTTGGGTGGCAATATTATTACTGAAGATTTGCAAGACTTTAGAATTCTAAAAGAGCAAGCAGAAGAAGTAAAAGTAAAGTTAGGTTCTGCAATTCCTACACAAGATTTAAGAAACCAACATGTAACGCTAAACGGAATACAACCTGGAGTAAAAAGAGATCTTAACTTAATGAGTATTGCAAAGGTAATTAGCGCAAGAATGATAGAAATCTTAGCTAATGTAGAACACCAAATAAAAATATCTGGATATTCAAAAAAATTAATTGGTGGTATTGTTCTAACTGGTGGAGGTTCTCAATTAAAGCACTTAGTACAACTTACAGAATTAGAAACAGGACAAAATGCTAGAATTGGATTACCACGTCAGCACTTAGCACCTACTAAAATTCACAATATTGATAGCCCAATTTTCGCAACAGGCATTGGTCTTCTAATCAGAGCATTCAAACTGCAAGATGAAGAAGAATTGATTGAAAAAGAACGCATAGAAAAATTAAGCATAAATTCAATCCAATCTCAGAAAGATGTACAAAATGTCAATCAACCAACTGTAACAGAAACAACAATTATTGAAGAAGAAAAATTGGAATCTGAATTTTCTAAAACAGAAGAGAAGAAACAACCAGCAACAAAAAAACCTTCTATTGTTTCTAGTTGGATGGAAAAAATAGGAAAATGGGCAAAAGAAGATAATGACTTCACAGATATATAAAGAATATAAAAATAATAATTATAATATATGGAATTTGAAATTTTTAATGAGAACAACTCTATTATCAAAGTACTAGGAGTTGGTGGCGGTGGTTGCAATGCAATCAATCACATGTTTTCAAGTGGAATTGCAGGAGTTAATTTTGCAGTATGCAATACAGACTATCAAGATTTACAAAAAAGTCCTGTGCCTACAAAAATACAATTAGGAAAAGAACTATTAGAAGGATTAGGAGCAGGTGCTGACCCAGAAGAAGGAAGAAGAGCAGCATTAGAAGCAGAAGAAGAAATTAGAATGTACCTTTCTAACAATACCAAGATGGTGTTTGTTACAGCTGGAATGGGTGGTGGTACAGGAACAGGTGGCGCACCAGTTATAGCAAAAATCTCAAAAGATTTAGGCATACTTACAGTAGGTATTGTTACAATTCCATTTTCTAACGAAGGAAAACCAAAAAGAGATAAGGCAGATAAAGGTATACAAAGCTTAAAAGAAAACGTAGATGCATTAATCGTTATATCAAATAATAAATTATACGAGTATTATCCAGATTTAGGTATTAGAGAAGCATTTTCCAAAGCTGATGATATTTTATCTACTGCAGCAAGAGGCGTAACTGAAATTATTACCAAAACAGGTGATATGAACGTAGACTTTAATGACGTTAAAAGAGTAATGAACAGCAGTGGCGTAGCGATTATAGGAATAGGAAACGGTTCTGGTAGCAAACGAGCAGAAGATGCTATTCTTTCAGCTATAAACTCACCATTACTAGAAGATGCAGATATATTAGGCGCAAAAGGTGTTGTACTAAATATTGCTTATGGCGATGATTTTAAAATGAAAGAATTAGATTTAATTATCAAGACAGTACAAGAGCAAACACAAACAGACTGCGAAGTAATTTGGGGTGTATGTAAAGATGATAGCTTAGGAGAAGATATAGCAATCACACTAATTGCTACTGGTTTTGAGTCTGGCGAAGGCAAGCAAGAAAAAAGAAGAATTGTTCAACAACAACAGAATAAAATTGTACATACACTAGATAATATCTCAACAAACAGACAACAAATAAACACATCTACAGATACTAAGAAAGATGAAAATAAATCAGTAAATAATGTAGAATATAAATCTAATATTGAAGCAAAAGAGATAGAATTAGAAATACAAGACTTATCAAAAGAAATAGACGATACATTCGAAATTAAGATAGTAGATAAACCAAGATTTTCTATCGATAATCACAATATATCAAACAATGCAAATAGCCAATTCAACTTATTTTCAATAGAAGATGTAGAAAAAAATAAATTAGCTGACGATCAACACCTAGAAAGAGATTTAATAAAAAAACGTGTTTCATTAGAAATGCAAAAAAATGAGATAAATCTTAATGAAATAGAAAAAGAGCCAGCTTACAAAAGATATGGTATTAATTTAGATGATGATATTCCAGCAGATAAATCAAATATATCTAATTATGTTTTTCAGTACAATGCAGAAGAAAATAAAACAGAAATCAAGCCAAATGCAATGAAAGACATTGGCCTAGATTAAGAATTACTTACTAACTTTTTTAATGACTGTCTTTTTAGGCAGTCATTTTTATTTTTGTCAATTAATTTGTTAATTTAGTGAAAAATATATTTAATGATACTTTCAGATACCGAGATATTAAACGAAATTCAAAAAAAGAATATCATCATTGAACCCTATGATAGAAAATTCTTAGGAACAAATTCTTACGATGTGCATCTATCAAAATATCTGGCAGTATATGAAGATGAGATTCTAGATGCAAAAAAGCATAATAAAATAAAAGAAATCATCATCCCAGAAGAAGGATTTGTATTACAACCAGGCACATTATATCTTGGCTCTACACTAGAATATACCGAAACACATGCACATGTTCCTTTCTTGGAAGGCAAATCAAGTATGGGAAGATTAGGCATAGATATACATGCAACAGCAGGAAAAGGAGATGTAGGTTTTTGCAATTACTGGACTTTAGAAATATCTTGCATCATACCAGTTCGTGTATATGCAGGAATGCCAGTTGGTCAGCTTATCTATTTTGAAGTGAGAGGAAGCATAGAAAATGCATATAATACCAAGCAAAACGCCAAATACAACGTGCGTTCGCCAAAACCAACAGAAAGCATGATGTGGAAGAATTTCTAGCATGTATTTTAACAACTTTTATAATTTACCTAACAAAATTGGTGCTTATTTTGTAATAATCATTCTTTAAATAAAACATATGAGAAAATTTCTTCTACTCATCATTACGCTAATATATTTTGGAAATAATTTAGATGCACAAACAAATCAGCAGAAAATGTCTGTATTTCTAAATCTATTAGAAAATTACTATGTAGAAAAAATAAATATGGATTCTATAGTTGAAATAGGCATTACACATATGCTCAAACAATTAGATCCACATTCTGTCTACTACTCAAAAGAAGAATATAAAAAAGCAAATGAGCCACTTGAAGGAAATTTTGAAGGCGTAGGTATTCAATTCCAAATTTTTGAAGATACTTTGATGGTCGTACACGTTATTCATGGTGGACCATCACAAAAAGTTGGCATCCAAGATGGCGATAAAATTATTTATGTAGATACAGCAAAAGTTGCAGGAATAGGATTGAAAAACGATGATGTTTTTAAATACCTAAGAGGCAAAAAAGGAACAAAAGTTAATGTAAAAATTAAAAGATTTGGGGAATCACAATTGTTAGATTTTGAAATCATAAGAGATAAAATTCCTATATATGCGATAGAAGCACAATATATGGCAACACCAGAAATTGGATATGTAAAGCTAAGTAGATTTTCTGCCACTGCAACAGAAGAAGTGACAGCAGCCATAGATTCATTAAAAAAATTAGGTGCAAAAAAATTAATTTTAGATTTAACAGGAAATGGTGGCGGATACTTAAATCAAGCACATGCATTGTCAGATATTTTTCTTCCAACAAACAAATTAGTGGTGTACTCAGAAGGACGCTCACAACCAAGAATAGATTTAGAATCTACTATAGAAGGAAATTTTGAAAATGGCGATGTTGTAATTATGGTAGACCAAAGCTCAGCATCAGCATCAGAAATAGTGGCAGGTGCTATACAAGATTGGGACAGAGGTTTGATTATTGGAAGAAGAACTTTTGGAAAAGGATTGGTACAAAAAGGATACAACTTGCCTGATGGTGCTGTGGTTAGACTAACAATGGCACACTATTATACACCAAGTGGAAGAAATATCCAAAAACCATTTGAAAAAGGCAAAGAAGAATACTACGAAGACATCAATGAACGATACGAAAGTGGCGAATTGTTTGATGAAGCTAAAACAAAAATTATAGATTCTACAAAATTCTATACTCAAAATAAAAGAATTGTATATGGTGGTGGAGGCATTATGCCAGATATTTTTGTTCCATTAGATACAAGTTGGACATCTAAATTTTATAGCAAATTAATACGTTCTGGTTCATTCAACCAATTTGCACTCAACTTTGTAGATAACAAAAGACAAGAATTTGCACAAAAATATCCAACAGAAAAAGCATTTATACAAAACTTCAAAATAGATGATGCATTGTTAGATGAATTTATAAATTTTGCAAAAGAAAAAAGCTGAACCAGATTCTGCTGAAGTGTACACAAACTCAATTCCAACAATAAAAAACCAACTAAAAGGTTTAATTGGTCAAAATTTATTTAATTATAATATCTATTACCAAATTACAAATCCACAGAATCCAATATATGCTAAAGCATTAGCAGATTTTCTGATGGTAGCTTTAAAAAATTCGGAATATTACAACCAGCAGAAATTAGAATCAATAATTCTAAAAGCCAAACCAAAGCACCAAAAACAAAAAAATAGTATATTAGTGCAATGTCTACAAACTTTGCACTAATAATTTTAAGTAGCATCATTATATTTTCTTACTTATTAGAGATAATATCTAAGAAAATTAGATTGCCATCAGTTATTCTACTATTAGTATCAGGTATTATTGCAAAGGTTATCTTGCAATCCTATCAAGTTGATATCTCATTCTTAGATAAATTTCTGCCAATTTTAGGAACCATTGGATTAATACTCATTGTTTTTGAAGGCGCATTAGAACTCAAATACGATAAGTCAAAAAATAAAATGATACTAAGTGCATTTTTTTCAGCAATAACTATTCTTTTATTTACTGTACTCACCATTGGGCTAATATTACACTATATTACATATTTGCCACTTCGTCTTTGTATTATCAATGCAATTCCATTTGGCATTATTAGTTCAGCAGTAGCCATACCATCAGCACAACTTTTCGGTAGCTACCACAAAGAATTTGTTGTCTACGAATCATCATTCTCAGATATTTTAGGAATTGTATTGTTTAATTTCTTTATTTATAATGATACAGTTTCTACAAACTCATTTTTAAATCTTGGTGCAGAAATATTAATTGTTTTGGTGCTTTCTCTTTCCTTTTGTTTTTTATTATTATTTATATTGCGCAATCTTAAGTTACAAGTAAGGTTTATATTAATCATTGCTGTACTATTTTTAATCTATGCATTAGGCAAAAACTATCATTTGTCATCACTTATTATTGTATTGTTTTTTGGTTTGTTTTTATCAAATATTGAGAAAATTAATGTTGGCTGGATACAAAAGCATTTTCTATATCCAAGTTTTGGTAATGATTTTACTCAACTACACCAAATCTCATTGGAAGGTGCATTCTTAATCAGAACATTCTTTTTTATCATCTTTGGTTTATCCATCAATATCGAAGACTTATATTCTATTAGGTTGATACAATTTGCCATCATCATCACAATTTCAATCGTTCTCATACGCTTTATATATCTGAAATTTATTACAAGAACAGACCTAAGTCCATTATTATACATGGCACCACGTGGGTTAATAAGTATTCTATTATACTTTAGCATTCCAGAGCAATACAAAATCTATGATTTAGAGAAAGGAATACTATTTTTGGTAGTATTAAGTACTTGTCTTTTTATGACATTTGGCATTCTAACATACAAAAATGATAAAAATACTTAAGAGTACTCTATAAAGTCAATATACTATTGGTGGATTAAAAAAAATGATTATCTTTGTCAATTCAAATGGCAGAAAATCATATACATCCAATATTTGATAAAATCTTAGCAAGAAAAGATAAAGAACAGTTGTTGCATCAAAATGCATTATGTATTTGGATGACAGGCTTGTCTGGCTCAGGAAAATCTACTATTGCGCAAGGCTTAGAACGCAAGCTACACGAGCAAGGAATTTTATGTATGATACTTGATGGCGATAACGTACGCACAGGCATCAATAACAACCTTGGATTTTCTGATGAAGATAGAATCGAAAATATTAGAAGAATAGCAGAAATTAATAAATTATTTCTAAGCTGTGGCATTGTAACTATCAATTCATTTGTATCACCTACAATTGAAATAAGAGAACAAGCAAAAAATATAATCGGGCAAAATGATTTTTACGAAGTATATGTAAATGCAAGTTTTGAAGAATGTGCCAAACGCGATGTAAAAGGATTGTATGCCAAAGCCATTAAAGGAGAAATTAAAAACTTTACAGGACTTGATGCACCATTCGAAGCACCAATAAATCCATTTTTAGAAATAAAAACAGCAGAACAAACTATTGAAGAAAGCATCAATACTATAACACAAACATTCTTAGAAAAAATAAAATCTTCAAATAAATAATACCATGCAATTGATACCAGAGTTGTCCAATCTTTTACAATTAGCCTATTCAGGCGAAAGAGCGGCGTCGTTTGCGTATCAAGGTCATGCTGCTGCAGTAAGTCTAAAAGAAGAAAAAGAAAGCATTAGACAGATAGAAATTGATGAATGGGAACACAGAGCAGAAGTATTAAAGATAATGCAACAATACAATATCAAACCATCAGCTTATTATGAAGCAAGATATTTTATTATTGGTAAAATTATTTGCTATAGTTGTTATATCATTGGTTGGTTTATTCCAATGTATTTTGCAGGCAGATTAGAAAGTGGCAATGTAAACGAATATTTTAGAATGAAAGAACTATTTAATTCAATCAACATATTTGAACATGATAGCATTTTAGAAGAAATGGGAATAAAAGAAAAAGAACATGAAATTTATTTTCTAAATAAAATAGCACAACACAAGTGGTTGCCTTTGTTTGAGAAAATTTTCTCATGGGGAAACAACAAAAGCTTTAATAATATTAATATCAATAAATAATACAATAAAAAATATATGACAGACTATCACTTAAATCACTTACGTGAACTCGAATCAGAATCAATCTATGTGCTAAGAGAAGTAGCAGCACAATTTGAGAATCCATGTATATTATTTTCAGGCGGAAAAGATTCTATTGTAGTTACACACTTAGCAATAAAAGCATTTTATCCAGCAGCAGTACCATTCACATTATTGCATGTAGATACTGGACACAATTTCCAAGAAGCATTAGACTATCGTGATAAATTGGTGCAAAAAAATAACTTACGTTTGCTAATTGGCTCAGTACAAGAAGCAATAGACAAAGGTTTGGTAAGAGAAGAAAAAGGCTATAACGCATCTCGAAATGCATTGCAAACAGTACCATTATTAGAAGCAATTGAAAATAATAAGTTTGATTGTGCAATTGGTGGCGCACGTCGTGATGAAGAAAAAGCACGTGCCAAAGAAAGATTTTTCTCACATAGAGATGAATTTGGACAATGGGATCCAAAAAATCAAAGGCCAGAATTGTGGAATATCTTTAATGGTAGAAAACACATGGGCGAACATTTTAGAGTATTTCCTATTTCAAATTGGACAGAAATGGATGTTTGGCAATATATATATCAAGAGCAAATAGAAATGCCAAGTTTATACTTTTCACACAAAAGAAAAGTATTTGAAAGAGATGGTGTTTGGTACACTGACAATGATATTATGCTTAGAAAAGAAAATGAAATTGCAGAAGAAAAAGTAGTAAGATTCAGAACTATTGGAGATATTACTTGTACAGGCGCAGTATTTTCTACAGCAGCAACATTAGAAGATATAATACAAGAAGTAGCAGCAAGCAGAACAACAGAGCGTGGCACACGTGCTGATGACAAACGCAGCGAAGCAGCAATGGAAGACAGAAAAAAAGCAGGATATTTTTAATTAAACAATTCATCAATTAGCTAATTAGCTAATTATTTCATTAACTAATTTAACATGACAACAACAACAGAAGAAACTTTCGACAGTAAAGCATACCTTGATATGGAACTTTTACGTTTTACTACTGCAGGTAGTGTAGACGATGGAAAATCTACTTTAATTGGTCGATTATTATATGATAGCAAATCTATTTTCGAAGATCAATTAGAAGCTATTGAATCGGCTTCGGAAAAACGTGGCGAAGAATACGTGAACTTAGCATTATTAACTGATGGTTTGCGTGCAGAACGTGAACAAGGCATTACAATTGATGTGGCGTATAGATATTTTTCTACACCAAAAAGAAAATTCATCATTGCAGATACACCAGGACATATTCAATACACAAGAAACATGGTTACTGGTGCGTCTACAGCCAATTTGGCAATTATCTTAGTAGATGCAAGAAAAGGAATTATAGAACAAACTTATCGTCACTCTTTCATTGCTTCATTATTGCAAATTCCACATATTGTTGTATGTATCAATAAAATGGATTTGGTAGATTGGGATGAAAAAACTTTTGAAAAAATAGTACACGATTACAAAGCATTTGCTTCAAAATTAGATATTCAAGATGTGCATTTTATTCCAATTTCTGCATTAGCTGGAGACAATGTAGTTGAGCGTAGCAAAAACATGACTTGGTACAATGGTCCAACTTTATTATATCTTTTAGAAAATATACATATTGGTTCAGACTTAAATCATATTGATGCACGTTTTCCTGTTCAGTATGTAATCAGACCAATGAAGAATGATTATCATGACTATCGTGGCTATGCAGGAAGAATTGCTGGTGGCGTGTTGCGTGTTGGCGATAGAGTAAAAGCATTGCCAAGTGGTTTTTCTTCTAAGATAAAAGCAATAAAAATAATGGATGATGATTTGCAAGAAGCATTTGCACCACAAAGCGTTACTATTTTATTAGAAGATGAAATTGATATTTCACGTGGCGATATGATTGTAAGAGAAAATAACTTACCAGAAGTAGAACAAGAATTTGATGTGATGATTTGCTGGATGAATGATAAAAAATTAATTCCACGTGGAAAATATATTTTAAGACATACATCAAAAGAATGTAAATGCTTAATTAAAGAAATAAAATACAAATTAGACATCAATACTTTAAACAGAATAGAAGGCGCAGATGTAGAAATAGGATTGAATGATATTGGTAGAATAACAATTAGAACAACAGTGCCATTATTCTTTGATAGTTATAGAAAAAACAGACAAACAGGAAGCATCATTTTAGTAGACGAAGCTACCAACGAAACTATAGCATCAGGAATGATAGTATAAGTTTAGTTGATTTTCTGACTACAATCTGAACATATATTTAATTTTGCATTGTCAATGGTCTTGATGCTTTTTTCAGCATCAGTCATTAAGCAATTTTTG
The DNA here is from genome assembly GCA_016699615.1 of Sphingobacteriales bacterium. Classification (NCBI taxonomy): domain Bacteria; kingdom Pseudomonadati; phylum Bacteroidota; class Sphingobacteriia; order Sphingobacteriales; species Sphingobacteriales bacterium. Next base: position 1,685,672 of record CP064984.1, read on the forward strand.
TTAGGGCAATGTTTTAGTCCAAAGTTATGTCCAACTTCATGTAGACTAATTTTTAATAGACGACTAATAAAAACAGAATTATCTTGATGTTTTATTCTATGAGTTGATACAATACAACTTTTTCCTGGACAATAACCTAATCCAAAAATTCCAAAATCTTTTTGTTGGTGTACAGTTGTAGAAATGTCTTTGTTTGTAATACCTAAAATGTATTTTGCTTCTTTAGGTTTAATGCTTTTTAAGTATGCTAATAATTTGTCTGCTCTATATCTATTTCTTGGCTTGTAGTAGCACGTTTCTGGCAATTCTATATTATCCAAAATAATAGTTTCGATATTGTATTTTTCTTCTAACTTTTTTGCAATTGTGTTTAATAATGTGGTGTCTATATTTTCAAATGGCTGTATGGCAATCGTAGTTTTTGTAGATACAATACTTGAGCAAGCAAATGCACTCAATGTAATAGCAACATAGAAAATAGATTTTATCATATACAAGTATAATGAAAATTGATATTGATAAATAAAAACTAATATTATTTAACTAATTGCTGCTCTGCTACCCAATTCTATCAATTCCATATTTTGTGGTTTTCCATCATTTAGCTCAAATCTTAAGATAGTGCGCATTTTATGAAATCCATGTTTGCCAGCTGCACCAGTATTTATGTACAACAAATTATATTTTTGGTCGAATGCAATTTTTACAATATGGCTATGTCCACAAACTAAAATATCTGGCTTGTGTTCTAAAATTAATTTCTTTGTCTCGTCATTATATTTTCCAAATGCACCAGCAATATGAATCATCAATATAATACAACCTTCTATTTGTATAATTTCATGTTTTGGGAAAACTGCTCTTACTACGTGGCTATCTATATTTCCAAACACAGCACGTAGTTTTTTATGTTTCTCTATTTCGTTTGTCAATTCTAAATTGCCAATGTCGCCAGCATGCCAAATTTCATCAACATCTTTAAAATATTGAAAAACTTGTTGGTCTAAAAAGCTATGCGTATCTGAGATAATGCCAATTTTTTTCAATCTTTAGATTTTATATAGTCAATAATTTCATTCGTTTGCTCAGGCTCAAACCAAGTATAGTCTTTGTTTTTGTTGAAGAATGTCATCTGTCTTTTTGCATATTGTCTGGTGTGCAATTTTATCAATTCTATAGCTTCTTCCAAATTTGTATTTCCATCAAAATAGTCAAACAATTCTTTGTAGCCAACAGTTTGCAACGCATTATTTTTTCTATAGTTGTATAATTGCTGTGCTTCTGCCACAAATCCTTGCTTTATCATTTCATCTACACGATGGTTGATTTGTGCATGCAATTTTTCTTTAGGCAAATTCAATCCAATTTTTATTGGAATAAAATTTCTATTAATTTCTTTCTTTTGTTTAAATGATGAAAATGGAGCACCAGTACCAATGCAAACTTCTAAAGCTCTGATAACTCTTTGCGTATTGTTGATGTCCATGTTGTTGTATGTGTCAATATCCAATTCTTTTAGTTGTTCTTGTAGATGTATGATGCCTTTCTCATTGTACACATGAATTAGTTTTTCTCTTACTTGTTGTTCAATTTCTGGTATCGTATCAAAACCATACAGCACAGCATTGATGTAAAAACCAGTGCCACCACACAAAATCACAACATCATTTTTTTGAAATAAATTGTCCAAGATTTCCAACACTTCTTTTTCGTAAGTGCCAGCAGAAACATACTCTTCAATACTTTTATTGGCAATGAAATGATGTTTAGCCATTTCAAGCTCTTCAATACTTGGTCTAGCAACACCAATATTTAGTTCTTGATAGATTTGTCTTGAATCAGCAGAAATAATTTCTGTATTAAAATATTTTGCTAATGTTATTGCTGTCTTAGTTTTTCCAACAGCAGTTGGGCCGACCAATACAATCAAATATTTACGATTTGTTGTCAATCTATTTCTACATTAAAATTTACCTTACAACCTTCTGAGCAATTGCTACAGATGTCTATTTCTTTTCTACTTTTTGTCAGTAGTTTTCTAAATTGTTGGTAGGCATCACCACGCCAAATAGATTTAAAATCGTTGGTTTGTATATTGCCCAATTGATGCTGTGCATCTTTATCAAAACAACATGGAACAACAATGCCATTCCAAGTAATAACACAACTATGCCACAATTTCCAACATGCATTTTCTAAATTGTTTTTTATGGTATAAGTTCCATCACTTTGTTTTTTATACCTTGAGTATTTTTCATTTTTTGGTATCAAATCATTTCCATTTTTGTAATCGTACACTTGTGCAGTTTTTAGAATTACTTCATCTACACCAATCGTTTGAGCAATATTTTTTAAATCATCAATTTGATGTTCATTATGCCTAACAACTAAAAACTGAAAAATAACATATGGTGATTTGCTGTTTAGCTTTTGCTTCCATTCAATGATTTTTTTAGTACCATCTAATACTTTGTCTAGCTGACCACCAATTCTGTATTGTTCGTAAGTATCTTGTGTTGTGCCATCAATAGAAATAATTAGTCTGTCTAACCCAGATTCAATGGTGTTTTTTGCATTTTCATCATTCAAATAATGTGCATTGGTAGATGTTGATGTGTAGATTTTATTTTTCTTTGCAATAGCTACCATTTTTAAAAAATCTTTATTGAGATATGGCTCGCCTTGAAAATAAAATGTAAGGTAGACTAAGTGTGATTTGAGTTCTGAAATTATCTTCTCAAAAAAAACAGGATTGAGCATGCCTATGTTTCTTGTAAAAGAACGCAAACCACTTGGACATTCTGGGCAACGTAAATTGCAAGATGTTGTTGGTTCTATAGAAATTGAAAATGGTAAGCCAAATTGGATAGGTTTTCTTAGAAATTTACTTAAATAGAATGAAAAATACACAAGGCACATATTCCATATCTTACGCACAGATAGAACATTTATAATAGAAACAATATGTTGCCAAGATTTCATTGAATACGAAAATACGAATTTATGTTTATGTAATTTTTAGAAATATTGTATTTTACTGTTGAATACCATATGCAAATCATTTGAATGATAAACATTATATATTAGTTGCCTTTTTAGATTGGGGTTTAGGTCATGCTACACGTTGCATGCCAATTATAGATACATTATTAGCAAAACAATATGCTGTAATATTAGCAGGAAACGGGAAATCACTTCAATTTATGCAACAACAATATCCTAATCTTAAAACGTATGAATTGCCTGATTATAATATTCAATATGATGCAAATAAACATGCAGCTTGGCAAATACTGTGGCAATCTACCAAGATATACGATGCTATAAACAAAGAGTATGAATGTGTGAAAAATATTGTTGCACAAGAAAATATACAAACAATTATTTCTGACAATAGATATGGTGTGCATCACGAAAAATGTAAAAATATATTTGTAAGTCATCAAATAGCTATTCAAGCACCAAAACCTTTTAAGTTTGTTGAGCCATTTTTATTAAATAGATTATTGAAATTGATACATAAATTTGATGAGCTTTGGATTCCAGATATAGAAGAAATTGAGATAAGCTTAACAGGAAAATTATCACATAATTTTTCAACTAAAATCAGCAAAAAATATATTGGCATCTTATCAAGATTTACTAAAAATATACATTCATCGTATTATGACGATGAAAAATTTGATGTTGTTGCAATAATATCTGGAGTAGAACCACAGCGTACGCATTTTGAAGCAACATTGTTAGAAAAATTAAAACAAACAAATAAAAAATGCCTATTGATTTGTGGTAGAGTAGAAAATGAAATGACAAAGATTGTAGATGACAATGTAACAATCATTAATTTTTTGCATTCAGATGCATTGATGTATTATTTACAACAAGCAAAGGTTATTGTATGTCGTTCAGGTTATAGTACCATCATGGATTTGGTGGCATTAAACAAAAAAGCTATTCTGATACCTACACCAGGACAAACAGAACAAGAATATTTGGCAAAAATGCTATCAGAAAAAAAAATGACTATTATGCAAACGCAAGATAAAATTGACTTAGTACTTGCACTGCAACAAACTGAATCAATACAAGGTTTTAGTAATGTTTATACGAAAGATTTGAGTAAGGAAATTAGCTTACACTAAAGCAATATCCAACAAATTATTATAAGTTATTTGGATTAATGACTTCTAATCCTTCAATATTATTGAAATCATTATCACATGTAATCAAGATATAATTATGAATGATGGCAGTTGCAGCAATAATAGCATCAGGTGTTTTAATTTTTCTTGCACGTCTAATGCTAACACATTGTTTAACTATTGAAGATGAAATTGAAATAATATTTGCATCATTAATAAAATTAGATACAACAAGTTCTTTGCTCTTATCTGGATTTACCCATGATAGAGCTTCTATTTGCGTAATGACAGATATATTTGGAATTCTATCAATAACATCAGATAAAAATAGATTGGCACTTTTAGATATGCGACCAGAAAAGTATAATGAAATAATATTATTATCTATTAAATATTGTTCCATTCTTTACGCATATTCTGAGTATGTTCATCAAAACTCAAGGCATCTTCTTTAGAAAACACATTCTTATATTTTTCAGAAAGTTTAATATTCTCAACAGAAACATTGTCATCTATGACTTTGATTAAATCTAACTCTTCCATGTCACGTATTAGTTGTGCCGCTTTTTTATTAGTTAATTGTATGAGAATTGTATCTTGCATGATGTTTTTTGAATTAGATTATACACTATAAATGTATTCTACTCTTTATCTAAGTTAATGCATTTTATTCATTTTTACAAATATCATTATAGCATACATCATTTACACTAAAGCAATATCCAAAACTTCATTCATGTTTTCTACATAATGAAATTTCAATCCTTTGATAAATTCTGCTTGAATTTCTTCAACATCTTTTTCATTCTGAGCACACAAAATTATCTCTTTAATTCCCGCACGTTTTGCAGCTAATATTTTTTCTTTTATTCCACCAACTGGTAACACTTTGCCACGCAATGTAATTTCGCCACTTAATGCTGTGTATGCTTTTATTTTTTTGTTTGTGTATAATGATGCCAATGCTGTAAGCAGTGCAATTCCTGCAGATGGACCATCTTTTGGAATGGCACCTTCTGGTACATGAATATGCAAATTATTTTCTTCAAATATATTTTGGTCTAAATGTAGTTCATTAGCAATAGACTGTAAATAAGTTAATGCAGTTGTTGCAGATTCTTTCATTACATTGCCCAAATTTCCTGTTAATGTTAGTTTGCCTTTGCCTTTAGATAGTGTAGTCTCTAAGAATAAAATATCGCCACCCATTGGTGTCCAAGCCAAGCCAATAGCAACACCACAAGGTAGATTTTTTGTATATAAATCGTGGTTGTATTTTGGTTTTCCTAATATTTTACTTAAATCTTCTGTGCTAATATTGCTATTGTATTCTTCTTCTAGTGAAACAGATTTTGCAATGTTTCGCATGATAGATGCTAGCACTCTATCTAATTCTCTAACGCCACTTTCGTAAGTATATTTTGTAATAACTTGTTGTAATATAGTTGGAGAAATTTTTACTTGATTGGCTTTTAAACCATGTGCTTCTCTTTGTTTTTGCACTAAGTGTTTTTTTGCAATCTCTATTTTTTCTTCTACAGAATATCCACTCAATTGTATAATTTCCATTCTATCTCTGAGTGGTGGTGCTATTTCGCCAATATTGTTTGCAGTAGCAATAAACAATACTTTAGACAAATCAAATTCTTGTTCTAAGTAATTGTCATAGAAAGTGCTGTTTTGCTCTGGATCTAAAACTTCTAACAATGCTGAACTTGGATCGCCTCTATGGTCTTTTCCCAGTTTGTCTATTTCATCTAAGATAAAAACAGGATTTGCACTTTGTACTTTTTTTAATGATTGAATAATTCTGCCTGGCAACGCACCAATATATGTTTTTCTGTGTCCACGAATCTCACTTTCATCATGCAAGCCACCCAATGCCATACGCACATATTTTCTATCCAATGCTTTGGCAATACTCTTACCTAATGATGTTTTTCCAACACCTGGAGGACCAACAAAACAAAGAATCGGAGACTTTAAATCGCCTTTAAGTTTTAATACAGCTAAGTATTCTATAATTCTATCCTTAATTTTGTCTAATCCAAAATGGTCTTCATCTAATACTGTTTTTGCATGTTTTAGATTGAAGTTATCTTGTGTGTATTCATTCCAAGGAAGTTCTGCCATCCAGTCTAAATAATTTAGAATGACAGAATATTCTGCTGCTGCTGGATTGATGCGTTGTAGTTTGCCTATTTCTTTTTCAAAATGTTTGGCAACCACTTCGTTCCATTTTTTTTCTTTTGCTTTTTCTTTTAGTCTATTGATTTCTTCTTGGTACATGTCGCCACCCAATTCTTCTTGGATAGCTTTTATTTGTTGGTTAAGAAAATATTCACGTTGTTGTTTGTCAATATCAGTTCTTGTTTTTGTATGTATATTTGCTTTAATTTCTTGTACTTGCATTTCTTGTTGCAAATACTTTATCACTTGTTGTATAGACTGAACGATATCATTATTTTCTAAAAGTTCTTGCTTTAAGTTTGCTTCAATATTTAGATTTGATGTAATGAAATGTGCTAAATATTTTGGATTGTTGATATTGTTTAATACAATTTTTGCTTCATTTGGAATTTGAGGCGATAGCTCAATTATCTTATTGGCTAATTCCTTCATGGTATCCATTAATGCTTTTTCTTCTTGCACATCTGTGATAGTAGTATCTTCTATATATTCTATGTCAGATTCTATAAAAGGTTCTTCTTGTGTGCAATTGGTTATCTTTATTTTTCGTACACCTTGTAGTATTACAGTAATGCCACCATCAGGCATATTGATAAGTTTGATAACGCGAGCAATGGTACCAAAGTGGTATAAATCTTTAAATTCTGGTTCGTCATTATTTGTATCTCTTTGAGCAACTACACCAATAAATTTATCAGATTTATTTGCTTTTTTTATTGCCTTCATAGATTTTTCTCTGCCTACAGAAATTGGAATAACAACGCCTGGAAACAAAACATTATTTCTTAATGGAAGAATTGGTAATACTTTTGGTAGCAATTCTGTTTTTACAGAATCATCTTCATCTATAGATAAAATTGGTATCATCTCTACTTGGTCATCAGAAAACATATTACTCATTTAGTTTATATTAAATAAAAAATGCCAAATTGGCATTTCGGTGCCAATCATATTGCAATATACTATAAATGCAATTCATGTGCCGAAAAATAATATTGTTGAATGTATGAAAAAATGGCACTTTTTAGCTCACATTGCTCCATTTTCCGCTCCTATTTGTCCTATTATACAAGTACTGTTTGATGTTTTGATGTTGTGGCAACTGTAGTTGTTCGTCGTCTTCTAAAATTTTTAGAGCAACATTCCTAGCTTCTTCTAATATTCTTCCATCAGTGGCAAGATTTGCAATTAGCAAGTTTATATTTCCACTTTGTTGGGTACCTTCTAAGTTTCCTGGACCACGCAATTGCAAATCTACTTCAGAAATTTTAAAACCAGCATTTGTATCACACATTGTTTTTATTCGAGTTCTGGCATCATTAGAAAGTTTAAAATCTGTCATCAGAATACAGTAAGAGTGTTCTGCACCACGCCCAACTCTGCCACGCAATTGATGTAATTGTGATAATCCAAATCTGTCAGCATTTTCTATTATCATCACACTTGCATTTGGTACATTCACGCCAACTTCAATGACTGTGGTAGCAACCATAATTTGTGTTTCTCCTTTTACAAATCTTTCCATCTCAAAATTTTTGGCTTCAGCTTTCATCTTTCCATGTACAATACTTACATGGTATTCTGGTGTTGGAAACGCTCTGCAAATACTTTCGTAGCCATTGTTTAAGTCAATTAAATCTAATTTTTCACTTTCTTCAATCAATGGATAAACAATATAAATTTGCCTACCTTTTTTTATTTCATCTTTTATAAATTCAAAAACAGCCAATCTGTGTGTTTCTAAACGATGTACTGTTTTAATCTCTTTTCTTCCTGGTGGCAATTCATCAATGATAGAAATATCCAAATCACCATATAAAGTCATGGCAAGCGTTCTTGGTATTGGTGTTGCTGTCATTACCAAAATATGTGGTGCTATTGTGTTCTTCATCCAGAGTTTTGCTCTTTGTGCTACACCAAAACGATGTTGTTCATCAATAATAGCAATGCCCAAATTATTAAATTTTACTTCATCTTCTAATAATGCATGTGTACCAATGATTATTTTTAATGTACCAGCTTCTAAGTCATTTAGTATTGCCTTTCTTTGTTTAGATTTTGTAGAGCCAGTTAATAATTCTACTGAAATGTCTGAGCTAGACAATAATTCTTTGATATTGATAAAATGCTGCTGTGCTAATATTTCAGTAGGTGCCATTAAGGTTGCTTGGTAACCATTGTCTAATGCCATAAGCATAGAAAGCAATGCAATAATAGTTTTTCCAGAACCTACATCACCTTGCAATAGTCTGTTCATTTGCAAATATGAAAGCGTATCTTTTCTTATTTCTTTAAGTACTCTTTTTTGTGCATTTGTCAACTCAAATGGTAAGTTGTGATTATAGAATTGATTGAAATACGCTGAGACTTTTTCGAAAAATATGCCTTTGTTTTTTTTTCTGATGATTTTATTCTGTATCAATGATAATTGCACATAAAATAACTCTTCAAATTTTAATCTTTTTATGGCTGCATCTTGTATTGTTGAGTCTTTAGGTTGATGAATATTCTTATAGGCATCGTACCTTGAAACTAATTTATATTGTTGTAAAACAGTACTTGGAATATTTTCAAATATATGTGATGAATTGAGTTGAGCAATCAGATTTGAAATAAGTTTGGAAATTCCTTTGCTATCCAAGCCTTTATTCTTCATTTTTTCTGAAGTATTATATAGTGCTTTAAAACTTCCCAATTCAGCATTATTATAAGTACTTAGTAATTCTAATTCAGGATGTGGAATATTTAATTTCCCATTAAACCAATTTGGTTTTCCATACAACACATAAGTTTCATTAGGTTTGATGCCTGTTTTTATCCATTTTATGCCTTTAAACCAAACTAATTCAATATCACCATCATTATCATAGAATGTGGCTACAAGTCTTTTGCCTCTATTTTCGCCAAGTTCATGCAAGTCTTTTACTTTTCCTTTGAGCTGTATGTAGTTTGTAGAACTATCTATATGTTGCGTAGAGTAAAATTGAGTTCTATCAATATATTTGTAAGGAAATAGCTTTAGTAAATCGCCAAATGTATAAATATTTGCTTCATTCTTTAAGATAACAGCACGTTCTGGTCCAACACCTTTTAAATACTCTATAGGTGTTTGTAAGAAATCTTGATTATTTGGCAATGGCATCACAACAAAAATATAATTTTTATTACTTTTATGTAGATTGAATTTATGGAAAATTATTTTATACACGAAAGTGCTATTGTTGATGAAGGTGCGCAAATTGGAGAAAATACGAAAGTGTGGCATTTTTCTCATATCATGAAGTCTGCAATAGTTGGAGAAAATTGCATAATAGGACAAAATGTTTTTATTGCATCGAATGTGATAATTGCTAACAATGTAAAAATCCAAAATAATGTGTCTGTGTACGAAGGCGTGGAAATTGAAGACAATGTTTTTGTTGGACCAAGTGTTGTTTTTACCAATGTTATTAATCCACGAAGTTTTATAGAAAGAAAAGATGAGTATAAAAAAACAATTATTAAACATGGAGCAAGTATTGGTGCTAATGCAACAATAGTTTGTGGAAATTCTATTGGCGAATTTGCAATGGTTGGTGCTGGTTCTGTAATAACAAAAAATGTATTAGCGCATGCTTTGGTTGTCGGCAATCCTGGAAAACAAATTGCTTGGGTTTGCAAATGTGGTAATAAATTACATTTTGACGAAAATGGAAACGCAACTTGTACAATAGAAAATACACAGTATGTGCTTGAAAATAATATTGTTTCAATAAAAAAATAATTACTGTGTTATTATATCTAAAAATTCATCAATTTATAAAAGGAAAAGAATTGCTATTTAAAAATTTTGAATGGCAAATAGAAAAGAATGAGAGTTGGGCAATTGTTGGCAATATTGGAACTGGAAAAACAACTTTATTGAAATTAATTGCAGGTACAGAATATTTGCCATTGCATGATGGAAAATTAATTCTTGAAAATTCTCTATCTACAAATGAAATAGAATTTGTTTCTTTTTTAGATGAGAAAAAATGGATAGTTAGAAAAGATTTTTATTACCAACAACGATATTATACTTCATTTACTGATGAAGAAATGAAGCTAAAGGATTTTTTTGAATTATATACAATTGATAAAACTAAATATGAAAATATAATTCAACTCACGCAAAAATATAAATTAGATGTGTTGTATGATGTGCCATTCATTCAGCTATCAAACGGACAAAAAAACAAATCTATTCTAATAAAATCTATGCAATTAGATTGTAAGATGTTGTTGCTTGATAATCCATTTGTTGGTATTGATACAGAAAGTAGAATAGAAATTTTTAAGTTGATTGATGAAATTATAAGTAATAATAAGTTTGTTATTTATAGTACCAATTATCCAATTTTTACAACATCAACTACACATGTTTTAGAACTAAAAAATCAAGAAACATATAATTTGTATTTAAAAGAAGATTTTCCTAAAAAGACAAATTCTAATAAGAAATATGCTAATAATAGAACAGCAATAAAATCAAAAAGAAAAGTAATAGAACTAAATGATGTAAATATTAGTTATCATGAAAAGTCTATTCTGGAAAATATAAATTGGACAGTTTTTGAAGCTGAGAAATGGGCAGTTTTAGGAGAAAATGGCTCAGGGAAATCTACATTGCTGAGTTTGTTATACGCAGACCATCCACACGCATATAAAAATAATATTTTGTTGTTTGATGAACCACGCAACAATAAAAGTATTTGGGAAATAAAATCAAGGATTGGATATTTATCATCAGAGTTTCATTTGCACTTTATAGAACCACTTAATGTTTTTCAAACTGTTGCAACTGGTTTTACAGATACATTATACTTTTCTAATAATTTATCAGCAGCACAAAACAATAAAATTGAAGAATGTTTGAAAATTTTCAAAATAGAAAAATTAAAGGATAGATTGTTTTTAAATTTATCTTTTGGCGAACAACGTTTGGTATTGTTTGTGCGCGCTATCATTAAAAAACCAGAATTATTGATTTTAGATGAAGCATATCAAGGATTTGATAAGGCTACGATTGAGTTGTGCAATCATTATCTTAATAATATTTTGCCAGCAAGTACAACACTTATTTTTACAACGCATTATAAAGAAGAAATGCCAGAATGTATTGATAAATACTTATATTTAGAAAAAGGAAAAATTATAATGCATGACTAATTTTGCTATTATTGGAGTTGCTGGTTTTGTAGCACCAAAGCATTTGCAAGCCATAAAAAATATTGGTGGCAAAGTTGTATTAGCGCATGATGTTTCTGATGCTGTTGGAGTATTAGATTCTTATTTTCCTGAATGTTTTTTTTATACTAATCTTCAAGATTTTAGCACAGCAATACAACAACATAGTATAGATTTTTTAGTAGTATGCACGCCAAATTTTTTGCATGTTGAGCATTGTATTTTTGGCTTAATGCACAATCTTAATGTTATTTGCGAAAAACCATTAGTGTTGAATACAGAAGAAATTATTTTATTAAAAGAAAGAGAATTAGAGTATAATAAAAAAATATATACAATATTGCAATTGAGATTGCATGAGCAAGTTCAGTACATTAAAAATAGTATAGATAATGAAAAATACTATGTAGGACAATTAAGCTACTTTACGCCACGAGGAAATTGGTATCATCAAAGTTGGAAAGGAATAGAAACAAAATCTGGTGGCATAGCAACGAATATTGGCGTACATTTTTTTGATATGTTGTGTTGGTTTTTTGGCAAAATAAAACATATAGAATTGATTGAAAAAAATGATACAACATCAAAAGGAATGCTGCATTTTGAGAAAGCAAAAATACATTGGCATTTGTGTATAGATAGAAATTTAGAACCAACAAGAAAAATTATACTCAACGATGAAGAATATATTTTTACTGATGGATTCCATCATTTGCACACACAATGCTATAAAAATATTTTAGAAGGAAATGGATTTGGCATTGATGAAAATTATGCAGCAACACAAGTGATATATGAAATTAGAAATTCTAATCAGCCTTAAAATTCTTAGTAAGCTCATTGAGTTGATTGACTTTTTCTTCAAAATTTCCTTTTAGTTGTTGCCTATAATTTTGTAAGTTTTGCAATAGTTCATCAATATTTTCTGGTAAAATATTTTCAAACATTTCTCTTATTCTTTTTGCTAAGGTTGGCGATTTTCCATTGGTAGAAATAGCAATTTTCAAATCACCTTTGGTAACAATAGAACCTAAATAAAAATCGCATAAATCTGGTGTGTCGGCAACATTTATAAGTATGTTTTTAGATTTTGCAACATCGTAGATTGCCTTGTTTAATGTCTTGTCATTTGTTGCAGCAATAATGATTTGATGTTTTTGTACATCATCTGGCTCAAATTTTTTTTCTTGTATAATGATGTTTTTGTTGCTACTTGCGTATGCTTTTATTTCATCAGCAATATGTAGTGCAATAATGGTAATTTTTGCATCTGGTGAATTTTTTAGAATAAATGATAACTTTTCTGTGCCAACTATTCCTGCACCAACCATAAGTATATGTATGTTTTCGAGTTTTAGGAAAATTGGATAAAGCGTATTCATGTTATTCGTTAATTACTTCGTATGTGTGTGTTATTGTTGCTGTTTTGTTGAGAATATGCGTAGCACTACAATATTTTTCCATAGATAGATTTATTGCTTTCTCTATGTTTGCCGTTTTTATATCACCTTCAAAAATAAAATGAATATGAATTTTTGTAAATACCATGGGGTGTTCTTTTGCTCTTTCTGCATCAACCAATACTTTATACGATTTTACATCTTCACGCATTTTTTTGAGCATAGATAGAATATCCATAGATGTGCAACCACCCAAACCCATGAGTAATAATTGCATTGGTCGTGCGCCCAAATTTTGTCCACCAATTTCTGGCGAACCATCCATTTTTATTACGATGCCTTGTTCGTTTGTTGCTTCCAAATACACTGCATCGTTTTTTCTTTCTATTTCAACTTTCATTTTCTATTTCTTTAATTTCGATTTTAAATATTTTGCTGTAATGCTTTCTTTCGCATTTACAATATCATCAGTTACACCTTGAAAAATTAATTTGCCACCTTCTGCGCCACCTTTTGGGCCTAAGTCTATCAGCCAATCTGCACATTTTATCACATCTACATTGTGTTCTATTACTATGATGCTATGCCCATTATCAATTAATGCATTAAACGCAGCCATTAGTTTGTGAATATCATGAAAATGCAATCCTGTTGTTGGCTCATCAAAAATAAATAAGATATTGCCTTTGTTGTTTCCTCTTCCTAAAAACGATGCCAATTTTACGCGCTGTGCTTCGCCACCAGAAAGTGTAGATGAACTTTGTCCTAATTGAATATAACCTAAGCCAACATCTTGTAATGGTTTTATTTTGTTTATAATATCTTTGTTGTGCTCAAAAAATTCCATTGCAGTATCTACACTCATACTCAAAATTTCTGCAATGTTTTTGTCTTTATAAGTCACTTCTAATATTTCTGATTTGAATCTTGTGCCGTTGCATGACTCACATTTTAAATGCACATCTGCCAAGAATTGCATTTCAATAACTTGTTCGCCTTCACCTTCACAAGCATCGCATCTTCCACCATCTACATTAAATGAAAAATGCTTTGGTTGGTAGCCGCGTATTTTAGATAAGTTTTGCTTGCTATACAAATCTCTGATGGCATCATAGGCTTTGATATATGTAATTGGATTAGAACGTGAACTTCTTCCAATAGGATTTTGGTCTATAAATTCTATTTGAGTCAGGTTGTTTTTATAGCCAGAAACTGATTTGTACAAGCCACCTTTAGTTGGCAAATTTTCTACTAAAGATTTTAGTGCTGGATAAATTACATGTTTTATTAGCGTTGTTTTTCCTGAGCCACTTACGCCAGTTACTGCAGTAATAGCTTGCAAAGGAATCTTTATATCAATATTTTTGATATTGTGATGGTATATTCCTTTAAACTCAATATAGTTAATTGCCTTTCTTCTTGTTTTTGGTAATTCAATATTTAATTCATGGTTCAAATATTTTGCAGTAAGACTTTTTTTATCTTTTATAATTTTATCATAACTGCCTGCAAAAATAATTTCTCCACCAAGATAGCCAGCAAATGGACCAACATCGACAATATAATCTGCCTGATGCATAATTTCTTCTTCATGCTCAACCACAATTACTGTATTGCCTAAGTCTCTTAGATATTTTAAAATATTGATTAATTTACTTGAATCATGTGGATGCAAACCAACACTTGGCTCATCTAAAATATACAAAGAATCTGTTAGGTTACTGCCCAAACTTCTTGTCAAGTTGATGCGTTGAGCTTCGCCACCAGAAAGTGTATTGCTAAATCTATTTAATGTGAGATATTCCAATCCAACATCAGTCATAAATTGCAATCTATTTTTTATTTCAATTAAAATTCGTTTTGCAATAATTGCTTCTTTCGTATTTAGTTCTAAATTATCAAAAAAATATTTTAGTTCACGAATAGATAAGCTCAGTAATTCTCCAATATCTTTTCGTTGAATTTTTACATAGTTGGTATCTGGTCTTAGTCTGCTTCCATGGCATGATGTGCATGTAGCACGTCCTCTGTATTTTGATAATAATACTCTGTATTGTATTTTGTAAGTTTGATTTTCAATATCTTTGAAAAAATCACTGATGCCCATAAATCCATTGCCACCATTCCAAAGTAAATTGTATTGTTCTTTATCTAATTCGATGATTGGTCTGTGAATAGGAAAATTATAAGCTGAACTTCCTTTGATGAATTGTTTTTTCCAAGGTTTGAAATTGTCAGATTTCCAACAGACTACTGCATCTTCGTAGAATGATAGTGTTTTGTCTGGAATTACCAAATCATGGTCGATGCCTAAGATAGTACCAAAGCCTTCACATGTTGGACAAGCACCATATGGTGAATTAAAATTAAAGAAACTTACAGATGGGATTTCAAATTGAATACCATCTGAATCAAAAGAATTTGAAAAGTGTTTTTGTTCAATGCTAGGAACATCAATTGTACAATTTCCATTTCCAATACTAAATGCAAATTGCACTGAGTCTGCAATTCTATGCAAATTATCTTCTGAGCTATCTGCTGTTAATCTATCTATAATTGTATATGTATTTTGTGTTGCATCTAAAGTATCAATATCATCAATAGATACAACATCATTGTTGATGTATAGCCTTTGTATTCTTTCAGATCTTAGGTTAGTTATTGTGTTTTGGTTGATGTTTTTTATTGGCGCAAGTATCTGTATTTTTTGTTCAGATGGCAATGTTTTTATATAATTAATAACATCATCTACATCATGTTTTATAACTTCATTGCCTGTGATAGGTGAGTAGGTTCTTCCAATTTTTGCATACAATAGTTTTAGGTAATCATATATTTCTGTAAGTGTGCCTACAGTACTTCTAGTTGTGCCTGTTGTTGTTTTTTGTTCAATAGCAATTGCTGGTGATAAGCCTTTGATGTAGTCTACATCTGGCTTGTCCATACGCGCCATAAATTGTCTAGCATAAGAAGATAATGACTCAACATATCTTCTTTGACCTTCTGCATAGATAGTATCGATAGTTAGAGACGATTTACCACTTCCGCTCACACCTGTAATTACAATTAATTTGTTTCTTGGAATTTCAACATCTATATTTTTGAGGTTGTGCATGCGTGCACCTTTTACAATTATGCGCTGCAATTCATTAGGTTTAGTTAATTTTTGTTGCATCTTGTGCAATTTAATAATTATTTAGGTTAATGAATGTTAAACAATTTACAACTATAAAATAGATTTAATAAAATTGGAAAATAAAAAAATATACAATATCGAAAAGAACTTTTACATAATCAGATTTAAATTAAAACATTATGAAAGAAGTATCTTTTTCAGACGAGCAACTCATACAGCTATACGTTCTTGGCAATAAAAATGCAATAAGTATTTTATATAATAGATACTCTAAAAAAGTAATATTGTATATATATTTTAAGATAAGAGATAGACAACAAGCGGAAGATATTTTTCATGAATCATTTATTAAAATGGTTAAATATATTGATGAAGGAAAATATATTAATAATGGAAAGATGTATAATTTATTAATTAGAATTTCGAGAAATACATGTATTGACTACATTAGGTCTAAAAATATCAAACCAATAATTGTAGATATAGAAGTTGCCAAAGGATTAAAGTATGAAATTAATGATATAAATATTTCAGAGATAAACAGAAATGAAATATTTGTTGAAAGAGTAATTAGGTTATTAGATTTGTTGCCAAAAGATGAAAGAGAAATTGTAATTCTAAAGCATTACGCAGGACTTACATTTAAAGAAATAGCAGACACATTAGATATGAATATCAATACTGCATTAAGCAGAATGAGAAGCGCCTTGAAAAGATTAAAATATCATGCAGAACAACGTGGACTAGAACCTCCGAAATAAAATAAAAAAAGGATAGCATTAAGCTATCCTTTTTTTTAATATAAAGTAGTAAAGTATTACTTAGCTTTTACTCTTACAGAAACACGTCTGTTTTGTGCTCTTCCTTCTGGTGTTGCATTGTCTGCCACTGGATGTTTATCTCCATATCCTTCAGCACTTTCGAATTGAGTGTTGTTGCCACCTAATTCTACTATTTTAGCTAATACAATTTCAGCTCTTTTTTGTGATAATTCTAAGTTTTTATTTGCATCACCTGTGTTGTCTGTATAGCCACCAATTTTGAACACTGATGCAGGAAATGCTTTAGAAATTGCTATTAAATTTTTTAATTGTACCATAGATTCTTCAAGAATTTCAGAGCTACCTGTTTTAAATTTTACATTTGTAAAATCAAACCAATTGCCTTTTTCCTCATCTATTTTTGCATTTGCATCTGATAAGAATGCTATTAAGTTAGCTTCAGTTGCGCTTTCTCCAGCTTCAATCGTTGTTTGATTTGGTAAGTTAAATGCTTTTGATGCACCACTGTTAAAAATCCACTCATCAGCAGTAGCATCATAAGTACCTAAATTCATGTTTTTAGATTTGCAACATGCCTCATCTTTCTTTTCTTCAGTATAAGTTGTTTGTTTTTTACAACATGCATCTTTATCTCCATTAACATTTAATAATCCACCAATAGTTAAATACGGAGCAATAACTAAAGAAACGATAGACATTAATTTGATTAAGATATTCATAGATGGTCCTGATGTATCTTTAAATGGATCACCAACAGTATCACCAGTTACCGCAGCTTTATGTGGCTCTGATTTTTTGTAGAATGTTTCACCATTAATATCTACACCTTTCTCAAATGATTTTTTTGCGTTATCCCAAGCACCACCTGCGTTTGATTGAAACATACCCATTAAAACACCAGAAACTGTAACACCAGCTAATACACCACCTAATACTTCTGGACCAAATAAGAACCCAATAACAATTGGTGTAATTAATGCGATAGCACCTGGCAACATCATCTCACGAATAGATGCTTCTGTAGAAATAGCTACGCATTTTTCATATTCTGGTTTAGCTTTGTATTCCATAATACCTGGAATTTCACGGAACTGGCGACGAACTTCATTCACCATATCCATTGCTGCACGACCTACTGCTGAAATTGCTAATGCTGAGAAAATAAATGGAATCATACCACCAATAAACAAACCAGCTAAAACTGGCGCTTTGTAAATATCGATAGCTGAAATGCCAGATACACCAACGAAAGCAGCAAATAATGCTAACGATGTTAATGCAGCAGAAGCAATAGCAAAACCTTTTCCTGTAGCCGCTGTAGTATTACCTACTGCATCTAAGATATCTGTTCTTCCACGTACTTCTTCTGGTAATTGACTCATTTCTGCGATACCACCTGCGTTGTCTGCTATTGGACCAAATGCATCAATTGCTAATTGCATAGCTGTAGTTGCCATCATACCAGCTGCAGCAATAGCCACACCATATAAACCAGCACACAAATATGAACCAAAAATACCAGCTGCTAATACGATGATTGGCAATACTGTAGATTCCATTCCAATTGCTAAACCACCAATAATGTTAGTAGCATGACCAGTTGAAGATTGACGAACAATTGATAAAACTGGACGTTTGCCCATTGCTGTATAGTATTCTGTAATGATTGACATTAACGCACCTACTACTAAACCAACCATGATTGCACCAAATACACCCATTGATGTGAATGCGAAACCACGTAATTCCATAGTTTCTGGTAAAATATATTTTACTAAGAAGAAAGAAGCAATACCTGTTAATACGATAGAACCCCAGTTTCCTAAATTTAAAGCACCTTGTACGTCACCATTATCATCTTTAACAGAAACAAAGAAAGTTCCTATCCAAGAGAAGATAATACCTACACCAGCAATTACCATTGGCAATAAGATTGGAGCCATACCACCAAAATTATCTACAGATTTTGTTTCTTGACCAAGTACCATTGTTGCTAATACAGTAGCTACATAAGAACCAAATAAGTCTGCGCCCATACCAGCAACGTCACCAACGTTGTCACCTACGTTATCTGCAATAGTAGCTGGATTTCTAACATCATCTTCAGGAATACCTGCTTCTACTTTACCTACTAAGTCAGCACCAACGTCAGCAGCTTTAGTATAAATACCACCACCAACACGAGCAAATAAAGCGATAGACTCAGCTCCTAAAGAGAAACCTGTTAATACTTCGATTGCTCTTTTTACATTAATTGGGTCAGCTGCGCCATTAAATATTACATAAAAAGCAATAAACAAGCCACCTAAGCCAAATACTGCTAAACCTGCAACGCCTAAGCCCATTACTGTACCGCCAGTAAAAGATACTTTTAATGCTTGTGCTAAGCTAGTACGTGCTGCTTGTGTTGTACGTACGTTAGCTAAAGTTGCTACTTTCATACCTACATAACCAGCAAATGCTGAGAAAACTGCACCAATAATAAATGCTACTGCAATTATTGGAGAAGATTCTTCGCCACCTTTCCAGCCTAAGAATGCTAATAAGATTGCAGCGATAATTCCGAAATAAGTTAAGATTTTCTATTCTGCTTTTAAGAATGCAATTGCACCATTAGCAATGTATCCTGCTAATTCCTGCATGTTAGCATCACCAGCATCTTGTTTTTTTACCCAAGCATACTTGATTGCAGTAATTACTAATCCGAAAATTCCTAAGAAAGGAATGACATAAAATAAACTATTCATTTGTATAAAATTTTGATTTATAAAGCGGTGCGAAATTACAACAATATTTTTGATTATTTAACTTTTTGAGTTATCTTTTGCTTAAATTCAATTCTGCTCATATTCAATAAATTGTGTATAAATCAGTATTTTGTTTATTATTAATCTGTGCTGGATAAAAAAAAATGCTTAATTTCGCTTAAAATTTAGCTATATTATGAGATTTATTGTTTCGTCTGCTCAGTTGTTAAAAAATTTACAGAAAATTAGTGGTGTGATTAGTTCGAATACTGTGTTGCCTATTCTTGAAGATTTTTTATTTGACATAAAAAATGGAAAACTATTGGCAACTGCTACAGATTTGGATACTACTATGAGCGTTGAAATGGAGGTTGATGCTAAAGAAAACTTTAAAATAGCCATTCCAGCAAAGATATTATTAGACAGTTTAAAGGCATTGCCAGAGCAACCAATTACTATTGCTATAGATGAGCAAACAAATGCTATTGAGATGACTACTGATAATGGTAAATACAAATTATCAGGTGAAAATAGTTCTGATTTTCCTAAAGAACCAGTGGCTGATGATACTGAACAAATTATAGTTACATCTAGTGTGTTGAGTAATGGTATTCAAAAAACATTGTTTGCTGTAAGTAGTGATGAGCTTAGAATTGCTATGACTGGTGTTTATTTTCAGTTAGATGAAAATGGAATGATATTAGTTGCTACTGATGCTCATAAATTAGTTAAGTATAGTAGAAGTGATATTAAAGCTGCCAATGCGAGCACGTTTATTGTGCCTAAAAAAGCATTAAACTTATTAAAATCTATCTTATCTAATAATGAAACTGAGGTTAATATTCAATATAATAAATCCAATGCATTCTTTAGTTTTGAGAATATTAAATTGATTTGTAGATTGATTGATGCAAAATATCCTGACTACAATGCAGTTATTCCGAAGGATAATCCAAATTTATTATCTTTAAATAAAGATGACTTGCATGCGTCATTAAAAAGAACATCTATTTTCTCTAATAAAACAACACATCAAGTTGTATTAAAATTGGCTGGCTCAGAAATGAGTGTTTCTGCACAGGATTTAGATTTCTCGAACGAAGCATCTGAAAAATTGGTGTGTGAATATCATGGAAATCCTATGGAAATTGGTTTTAATGCTAAGTTTTTAATTGAAATGTTGGCTACATTAGATATTCAAGATATTGTAATTGAATTGTCTACACCAAATCGTGCTGGAATTATAAAACCAATGGATAAAACTGAAAACGAAGATTTATTGATGTTGGTAATGCCAGTAATGATAAATAATTAATCGTTTACTTACCTGGAGCTTTCCCTTGATTTTCTTCAATCACAAAGCTTGATTGAAAGTGAGGCTTTACTTGTTTTAAGAAATTCTGCGCTTCTTTCGTATTTGCAAATTCTCCAGCTCTAAGCTTGAAATTTGGTGCTTGATAGCTTACAAATGTTGGTATGCCTGGAAATTTCTTAGAAAATTCTGCTTTTGCATTGAATACAGCATCTCTGTTGGTAGCTTGAAATACATGTACTCTGATGCTTTTGTCTATTTCTTTCTTTTTATAAGTATATATTTTCTCTAATACATCAATTCTTGGATCTTTAAAGAATAGAATACTTCCATTTTGGCTAGTACTATCATTTTTAGTGTCTGAAAAAGCAAACTTAAATGCAAGTGTGAAGATTATAGTAAATAGGAATATATTTTTCATTATGGTACAAAGATAATTATTTTGGAAATAAATTTAAGTTGATGTTGTGTAATGTATTTTTTATAATAAGAATATCAAATTATGCGCCAAAAGTTAATTTAACTCGACAATAGTGATACCATTTCCACCAAACTCTTCCTTTTCAAAATAATATTTTTTAGTGTATGGATATTTTTTAGGAATTCTCGCATAATTTCTAAGTGCGCCAGTGCCACGTCCGTGCAAAATTCTTACTTGATGTAAATTATATATCATGGCTTTGTCGAAGAAGTTTTCTAGAGTTTGCAATGCTTCTTCTACTAAAAGACCACGAATATCTAAAGTATTCTCAAATGAAGATTTTTCGATGATAGTTTTGCTGTTTCTTTCTATTTTATAAACTTTCTTTTCCTGTTCAGTACTATGGTTTTCAAGTTGGTGTAGTGGAACAGTTGTTCTAATATTTCCAAATGCAACAGTTGCTTTCTTATTGCTAATAGCTAATACTTCGCCAGTTTCGCTGCCATTTATCATGGTGACTTTGCTGCCAATATTTATGGAATTGTTTAAAACTTGTTTCTTTTCTTTCTCAATAATTTTTTGTTCTATCTGTTCTCTTTGTTCGTCAATATTTTTTCTAATTTTTATAAAATCTTCTTTCTTGCTTTGGCTTTCTTTCCAAAGACGCATTTCGTTTTCTAATTTTCTACTTTGCTCATTATAAAATTGCAGTAGTTTTTCTTCATAAGATTTTTGTAATTGCTTCTTATTCTTTTCTAATTCTTTTTTGAGCTTTTCATAATCTTGAACAATATTGCTGAGTTGACTTTCTTTCTGCTGCACATTTTTTCTCAAACCTTTGATGTAGTGTTTTTCAATTTGCACATCATTCAATGTTTGGTCTAATGCTTTTTGGTTTTCTCCTGTTTTTTGTTGTGCAAGTGTAATTACAGCTTTGGGTAATCCAACTTTTTCTGCAATTTCAAAGGTAAATGAGCTGCCTGGTTGTCCAATTTGTAATTCATATTTTGGACTCAATTTTTGTTTGTCAAATGCCATTGCTGCACTTTGCATACCTTTTGTTTGTGCTGCATAGATTTTTAAATTGTTGTAATGTGTAGTAACAATGCCTAATACTAATTTCTCATGCAAAAAGCTAAGTATTGCTTCAGCCATTGCGCCACCTAATGTTGGATCTGTTCCTACACCAATTTCATCTATCAGAATAAGCGAATTTGCATCAGCATTTTCAAGTAAATATTTCATTTTCAAAAGATGTGCAGAGTAAGTACTTACATCATTTTCTATAGATTGTTCATCACCAATATCAATAAAAATATTTTTGAAAGTAGACATCATCGAGCCTTCTTCAACTGGTACAAGCATGCCAAATTGTAGCATACATTGTATTAATCCAACAGATTTTAAAACTACAGATTTTCCGCCAGCATTTGGTCCACTGATAACCAAAATTCTGTTGTTTGTATCAAGATGCAAAGTGTTGCAAACAATTCTTTGGTTGTTTTTTCGTAGATGCTTTTCTAGTAAAATATTCCTAAAATCTTTTAGATAGATTATTTTTTCTTTTGATAAAATTGGCTGAGTGCAATTGTGTTCAATAGCAAAATATGCTTTAGCTTGCCACGTGTCAAATCTTGTCAGGAACTGTTGTATAGATTTAATTTCATTTTGATATGGCCTAACTGAATTGGCTAATGAAATTAATATTTTTTCTATTTCTCTTTTTTCTTCAATAAGTAATGATGTAAGTTCATTGTTGAGTAATATAGTTTCTTCTGGTTCTATAAATGTGATATTGCCATTTGAAGATTCATCAACAATAATTCCTCTAACTGTGCGTTTGTATTCACTCAATACAGAAAGTACTTTTCTATTATTTCTTATAGATTCTTCTGTTTCGTGTAGATAGTTTTTTTGTTTATAATTTTGAACTATTCTTTTGAATGACGCATAAATTTGTTGTTGAACAATTGCTTGTTGCTTCTTTATTTCTTGAAGTGTTTTAGATACTTTCTCATTGATAATTTCCTGTTCAATAAGAATTGTATGTTGTATCTTTTGTATAACATCTTCTGGAATATTGATGGCTTTTACTATATCAACTAAATCTAAAAAGTTATCAGTATCAGATTTTAGAAATGATTTTTTTATTGTTGATGCAGTTTTTAGATTGTGATAGAGTTGGATGAAGTCTTCAATCTGAATGAAATAATTTTCTATATTAAGCTTATCTAAAAATAGTAATTGATTAAATCCATGATTTGGAAAAGAATGCCCACTTTCTATCCAACTTTTTAATTGATGGACAATATTTATTTCTTTTTGTAATAAATCATAATCAGAAATAAAATTTTGATGTTCGATATAATTTTGTCCTAAACTGCCAAGGCATTTGTTTTTTACCAATTGTTTGATTTGGTAAAAGTTTAATTTATCTAAAGTATTTTCAGAAAATAGTTGCATTGCACACAAAAATACAAAATATTTTAGGCTATGTCTTCAAGTTTATTTCTTTGTAATATATGCTTCTGACAACCAATGGATAAGAACATCAAAGAAAATATCAATAGATATACAATTATTTTTTGTGCAACAGTTTGAAGGTAAGTATTTTTATCTGCTGTTGGTCCAAAGAATAAAATAAAAATATAGATTAATAGTGCCACGCTTACAGACAACATAAATATGGCATATTTGTTTTTTAGTATTTTATCTTTATAAACTAGATAACTCATGCAAGTACACATTGGCAACATCATCAAAAAACATAATTTAGATGTTACACCATGCCAAAGATTAAGTTTATCATATGGAGTGAGTACTACACCACATAGCAGTAGTGCGAACAAGATTGCACAAACTTTTGTTGCTCTTTTTGTTCCTTGATATTTATTTGGTACAACATCTTTAAGAAATTGAAATACAAAAATTACAACTACAAGAGCCAAGGTAAACATAGCAATAGCAAATAATATAAGTGATGCAAACTTATATTCTCCTAAAAATGTCTTATATCTTCCTAAATCACTAAAGAAATTTGTTAGAAAAGAATAGTGATTGGTATAGTGGTCATTTGTAGTTCCGCCAGGATACACCAACATTGCTATTGCTGTAAGTACAACAAAATTAACAGTACCAAAAAAAAGTAATTGGTAAGCGTTGGTCTTTTTTAGCACAGCTACTATTTTTTGTCTCCACCACCAATTGAGTCTCTCATTTTGGTGTCTGCTTTAATGTTTTCTAATTTATAGTAGTCCATTAAGCCTAAGTTGCCTTCCTTTAATGCTTCTGCTACAGCTAATGGAATTTGAGCTTCAGCTTCAATTACTTTTGCTCTTGCTTCCTGTGCTTTTGCAATCATCTCTTGTTCTAATGCAACAGCCATAGCTCTTCTTTCTTCAGCTTTTGCTTGTGCAATATTCTTATCAGCATTAGCTTGGTCCATTTGTAAAATTGCACCAATATTTTTACCTATATCAATATCAGCAATATCAATTGATAAGATTTCAAATGCTGTACCACTGTCTAAGCCTTTGTTTAATACTACTTTAGAAATAGAATCTGGATTTTCTAATACTTGTTTGTGGTCAAGCGCACTACCAATACTTGTAACGATGCCTTCGCCCACACGTGCTAATATTGTTTCTTCACCAGCACCACCTACTAACTGTCTAATGTTTGCACGAACTGTAACTCTTGCTTTAGCTATTAACTGGATACCATCTTTCGCAACTGCAGTTACTGGAGGAGATTCAATCACTTTTGGATTTACAGAAAGTTGTACTGCTTCTAGTACATCACGACCAGCTAAGTCAATTGCAGTTGCTTCTTTAAAATTTAAGGATATATTTGCTTTGTCAGCAGATATAAGTGCATTTACTACTTTAATAATATTTCCACCTGCTAGGTAGTGTGCTTCTAATTCATCTCTTCCAACTGGAATGCCTGCTTTAGTAGCAGTAATCATTGAGTTTACTAATGTTGCTGGCGGCACTTTTCTAAGTTGCATTACAAATAGTTGAATTAGTCCAATGTTTACATTTGATAGTCTTGCAGAAATCCATAGACTTATGTATCTCATAAACGCAAAAACGAATATCAGGATAAAGACTAAAATAATAATAGAAATAACTGTTAGCATAATATTGATTTTTAAATTGTTTTTACAAATATTTTATTGTCTTGAATTTGATGAATGGAAACTGGAGTTAATGCTTCGATAAAGCCATCATATGCCCAAACAGTCACTTTTTTGTCATTAAATTCTGCTTTGCCTTCTGGTCTTAAATCAGTTACTGCAATACCTTCATCATTTATTTTTAATCCATAATCATCAAATAGATTTACTTTACCATCTATAACTTCTCGTACAGCAATCTTACTATTAGAAATTCTATCCATTCCATAGTAAAGAAGCAATCCATTCACTACAATGGTTGCCAACACACAAACACTACCTACGACAGCACCTAACTCGTAGAATGCAACAGCAAGTCCTAATATAGTAACAACAAATGCAATTTTACCAACTACTAATGTAGGTAAAAAGAACACCTCAACTATAAATAGTATAGTTCCAAATACAAGAATTCCTATAATAATTAGTAATGGTGACATCTAATGACAAATGTAATTAAAATATACAAATAATTTATAATATTGTAAGAAAAAATAAATATGAAAATTGAATTCTGGGTTATTGGCAAAACAAGTGATAAATTTATTGATGAAGGAATTCAATTTTATACAAAAAAGATAAAGTATTTTGTAGACTTACAGCTTATTGTATTTCAAGATATTAAGCATATAAAGAATGATGTATTGCTAAAAGCTAAAGAAGCAGAAAAGTATTTAGAAAAAATAAAAGACGATGATTTTGTGATATTATTAGATGAGAATGGCAAAGAATACAATAGTAGAATGTTTGCAAACTTTATAGAGCAAAGACAAAATCAGTCGATAAAAAGATTGATATTTATTGTTGGTGGTGCATTTGGCTTTGATGAGAAATTATACGCAAGAGCCAATATGAAAATAGCATTATCAAAGATGACTTTCTCGCATCAATTAGTTAGAATCATATTTTTAGAACAAATGTATAGAGCCTATAGTATTATTCATAATTTCCCATACCATAACGATTAAATTTTAAAATACTAGTTATTTGTGAAAAATATCCTAAAAGATAGAAGTATTTATCAATCAAATCTTTCATTTATTAGTATCTAAATTCTTTTTTGTTAATTTTGATGTATGTACAAGTATTTCAATTTTCTATGTAGTCCAATATTGTTTTTTATAATTACTTTATTAATAGTAAATACTGAATTGAACGCACAGAATTGTAATGCAGGTGTTACCATTACACCAAATAAAGCTAGTTACTGTGCAGGAGAAGATATTACTGTTAGAATAAATAATCCATCAAATAATTTTACATACAGAATGATTATCAATGGTATTACTTATGCAGATACTGTAGCAACATTTACATTGCCAGGAGCTACAACAAGTAAAAATTACGATATAAATGTTCAGTTTAAGGGAATTATTGGAAATTTTGCATCTTGCTTATTACCAGCATTAAGACCAATGATTACAGTAAATCCTTCACCCGATCCAACAATTTCAGATATAAGTACTGATGTAGGTACACTTCCTTTTACTAAATGTGGAGGCAATTCACCATATGTATTAAATATTCAAAATAGCTCGGCTACTCAAACAAATTATACTCAAACGTATAATATTGATTGGGGAGATGGTACAAATACTGGAGATATTACAAGTTTTACAACATTATCTCATAGCTATACCCAAGCTAGAGATTACAAGATAAAGGTAACTGTAAAAACAATAGGTTTGTCATCTTGTAATACAGTAACTAAAGAATATGATGCTTATTTTGGTGGTATTCCCGTTAATCCAGGGATTGGAAAAGCAACACCAAGTATTGGTTGTATACCAGAAAATACAGAATTTATTTTAAATGGTTTATTAATAAATCAGAATACTTTAGGTACATTCTATGATATATATATATCAAATAAATTAGATACTACATTCACTCATCCAGCACCAACAAGTTATTTTCATTATTTTGATAAAACCTCTTGTGGCGAAGGGACATGTTCACAGCCTGATGCATATGAAGTAAAAATAATAGCAAGAAATATGTGTGCTTCGTCTCCTTCCGCAACAGTATGTTATCAAGTCAATGAGAAACCAAATCCTAAAATCCAGTTACCAGATACTGTTTGTATTAATGATCCAACACCACACATTAATCAAACAATTGAAAAGCAAGTACCAAGTATAGGTGGCGTATGTAAGCAAGTAGAAACAGCATGGCAGATTACACCAAACACAGGCTGGACATTGAATAGCGGAAATATGAATACTTCGCCAACTATTAATGTAACATACACACAGTTAGGTAGTTTTAAAGTTGATATGACTGTAAAATCAAATTCATGTGGCGATAGTACAATATCTAAAAATGTATATGTTGTTCCCAAACCTACTGCATCATTAGTACTTAGTCAAAATAAAGTTTGTGGAGGCAATGTTGTTACTGCAACAAATACTTCAGTTAATGATCCAATTGTAAAGTATCAATGGATTATAACACCAGCAACAGGATGGGTGCTTACGTCTGGAACATTAACTTCCAATAGCATAGATATTAGATTTAATAATAAAGGAAACTATAATGTAAAATTACGTGCATATGTTGCATTGTGTGATGATGAAGCAAGTCAGAATGTTGCAGTAACAACTGTACCCACTATTGATACCAATGCAATTCCAGTAGTCTGTACACTACCATATATATTCAATAATACAAAAGGCACTGTTTCAGATACAGACGATTATTTTATTTTTGATAATGGCAATGATAATGCAGCAACTTACACATGGGCTTTTGATAATGGCACACCATCATCTTCTGGAATTAGGAATCCAGGGAATATAGCATATAATACAATTGGAACTTATGGAATATTCGCACAGATTACAAATCAATGTGGATTAGATTCAATAACACTTCCAATAACATTATTCAATTTCCCAAAACCTGATGCAGGTCCAGATTTCAATATTTGTATTGATGCAACTCCTGTAATGCTTACTGGCAATTCACCTACAGGTGGCGTTTGGTCTGGGCAAGGAATTACAGATTCAATTAATGGTGTGTTCTCACCAGCTTCAGCAAGCGGTTCAGGAATCAAAACAATTACATACACAATAAATCCAACTTCAGTTTGTCCAACATCAGATAATTTAGATGTTAATATTATAGAAATTGTAGGACTTACAGCTGGTCCAGACCAATCTATTTGTAAAGGCACAGGCACACTTCAGTTAATTGGTGACCCAAATTACACAGGTGGTAATTGGACAGGCACAGGTGTAGCAAGTTCTGTATTAGGTATATTTGACCCAACAGGATTAACACCAGGTTATTATAAAGTTGGGTACATTATTCAAGACGCAACAGGCTCATGTAGAGATACAGCATTTAAAGATATTTTGGTAAAAGATAGTGTGCATTTTGTATTGCCACCAGATTTGTGCGTAAATCAGTCATTCAATTTTGGTTCTTTATCAGATAATATTAAATCACCTACATCATGGAATTTTGGTGATGGTAGCCCACCATCTTTTTTAGTTGGACCAAATATTCCAACACATACTTATACTACGACTGGTGTAAAAAATCTAACATTACAGGCTACTACAGATAGTGGATGCGTGAACACAATTAATTTCTCTCTAAATGTAAGACAAAATCCTGCATTGAGTTTTAATGTGACACCAGATTCTAGTTGCGATGGGAATATCATGATATATTTACCACCTACACATGTAGAACTTGCAAGCCAATATACATGGTATTATAATAATCAGAATCAAGTTAAAACTGATTCAAGTAGATTTTTAATTACTTTGCCAAAACCTGTACTTGCAGATTCTTTGTATCAAATTAATTTAATAGCAAAATATCATTGCGGAGACATTACTGCGCAAAAAACAGTAAAAATAAAATCAAACCCTATTGCTGGCTTTAGTGTAACACCAATTGGTTGCGCACCATTCAATCCATTATTAATAAATAATGCATATGGTAGTCCAACTACTTATTATTGGAATTTTGGCATTGCTGGACAAACATCAGTGACTGCAAGTCCAACACCACCTACGTATCAAAATCCACACAGAAACGATACTACTCATTCAATATTACAAATTGTCTCAAATGCTTGTGGTGTAGATAGTGTGAGGAAAAATATTGTGGTAAGAGCTAATAATACCTATGCAAATATTGCACCACATATTACTCAAGGTTGTGCGCCATTAGGTGTAGAGTTTCAAAGTGTATCTTCAGATGGAAGTATAGAATGGTCATTCGGAGATGGTACTTCAGGGTTTGCAGCATTTGAGCCAAAACAATATTTGAATGCAGGAGTATTTCCTGTAAAGTTACTAGTTGTTGGTTCATGTGGTAGAGATTCAGCATATTCATCTGTTACTGTATATCCGCAGCCAACAGTAAATTTTTCAGCAAGTAACCAATGCTTAGGAACTCAAACACAATTTACTTCTGTAGTTACTAGTGCGGTATCAGGAACTTGGAGTTTTGGCGATAATCCAGAAACGTTCTCAAGTCTTCAAAATCCAACAAAAGCATATTCTGCTGTTGGAAATTACAATGTGAAATTAGTTGCTTATTCTAATAGAGGATGTAAAGATTCTTTAGAAAAAATAATTACTATTAATAATCAACCAATAGCAAATTTTGAAGTAGATAAATCAAAAATATGTCTAGGAGAAACAGTAACCTTTGTAAATACTACTGCGACTCAAGGATCAGCAAATTATACATGGATATTTGGAGATGGTAATACATCTAATATTGGTATTCCAGCACCTTATTCATATGCTAATGCTGGAACATATACAGTCTCATTAATAGCAGAAGATGGAGATTGCAAAAGCACCAAAACAATACCAAGTGCAGTTCGCGTATTTCCAAATCCAACAGCTGATTTTGATTTTACTATAGATGAAACTCAGAAATTTAAAGCACCGGTATTGTATAATAATTTGAGTGCATTAGCAAACGACTATCTATGGGTGTTTAGAGCAGGAGATTCTTCAATACTGAAAGACCCATCATTCTTATATGGTGGAGTTGGCCCATACAAAACTACATTATATGTGAAAAATAGTAACGATTGTAGAGATACAATTACTAAAATTTTAGCTGTTGATTTTGAAGGTGCAGTATATACACCTAATGCATTTGCTCCAGAGCTAGGAGATGGAAATAATGAGTCAAGTTTATTCAAACCTAAAGGTGTTGATTTAGTAGAATACCATGTACAAGTTTTCTCTACATACGGGCAACTATTATGGGAAAGTACAGCATTAGCAGATGGTAGACCAACAGAAGCCTGGGATGGCAGATACAAAGGTGAACTAATGCCACAAGATGTATATGTATGGAAAATTAGAGCTATATTTAAAAGTGGAAAAGCTTGGGAAGGTATGCTTGATGAGAAAACAGGCAGAAAAACAACAATGGGTACAGTACTTCTATTGAGGTAGATTTGTATTGATAATAGACAAATTGCTGATGAATATTTTTACTGAGATTGATAGTAAAACAAAACCAAATACTTTTCTGAGAATACTAATGCCAGTTTCGCCAAGAAAATGTTCAATTCTTGGCAAAAATCTGATTACATAATATACA
Organism: Sphingobacteriales bacterium; assembly: GCA_016699615.1. NCBI lineage: Bacteria > Pseudomonadati > Bacteroidota > Sphingobacteriia > Sphingobacteriales > Sphingobacteriales bacterium. Next base: position 1,716,767 of record CP064984.1, read on the forward strand.
ACTAACAAATTTATAAGTACGCCAATTAATATTTCAAGAATATTGTATTGAGAACGTAAGGAAAGAAGTGTTGTAAGTGTACCAGCGCCGGCAATCATTGGGAATGCAATAGGCATTACTGTCGAACCTTTTGGGCTTGAAATATGTGGTTTAAAAATATCTCTGTTTAATGTCATTTCTAAACCTATTAGAAATATAACAATTGCGCCTGCTAGAGAAAATGATACAATATCTATTCCTATTACTTTTAATACATATTTTCCAGCAAAAAGGAATGTTATCATAATTCCACCTGATACAAAAGTTGCGAACTTAGCATCTATCTCACCAATCTTATTTTTAATATCTAATAATATAGGAATAGTACCTAGAATATCTATGATAGCAAATAATACTAAACTAATAGTTATGACATTGTTAAATTCAATTGACATGGCACAAAATTAATTGATTATTTTAATATTTACATAACACAAAATCAGTTTTTTGGCATGTGGATTGTTTCAATAAAAAAGTTATAAAAAGTTATCATGCATGAGATTTTTTTTATTAACTTTGCGGTGTTATTTTTTAACTCAAAAAAATTAAGTATAAATTAAGTATTTTATGAAAAAAAGAAATTTATTATTAGCAATATTATTTGTGGCATCGTTTGCTACCTTTGCTAAAGGAGACGGTACTAAGAAGGAGGCAAGAATTGCCAAAATGAATTCTAGAAGTGCTGTTGGTAATGCAAAATGGTCATTAGGACTAGGTATGGAAGTAGCAGACTTCTATTCTCCAAAGTTGAAAGAGTTTAAAATGTTTAAAACCCCTGTGGCTTTTGGTCCAAGAGTAGGATTTTGGAGAAATTTTAACCCTTCTATTGCTTTAGGATTAGACTTAGCAACTTATGCATTTTCATCTAAAAACACAGATGGCACATTGCCAAATGTAAACACTTATAACTTATTATATGCAGGTACTGCAGCTTATAAGTTTAATAACGGTTACATCTTAAAAGAAAACTTTCCAGTAGCACCTTATATTTTTGCAAAATTACAAGGTACTTGGGCTGAAGAAGCTGTGACGGGTAATAAGTTAAATGGCTTTGGCGTTCCAATTGGAGCTGGTATTAACTGGAAATTAGCAAACAATGTAGCATTAAATACATATGGTGGTTATAATTTTGGTATCAAAAATAATGAAGATCATATTTTCTTTGGTGCTGGTTTAATGGTTGATTTAGGTAAAGATAAATCAGTTGTAGAACCAAAACCAGTTGATGAAGTAGTTGCACCAATCGATACAGATGGTGATGGTATTGCTGATATCGATGATGACTGTCCTGAAATAGCTGGTATAGCACAATTTAATGGTTGTCCTGATACAGATGGTGATGGTATAGCTGATAAAGATGATGAGTGTCCTACTGTAGCTGGTATTGTTGAGTTCAATGGTTGTCCTGATACAGACGGTGATGGTATTGCTGACATAAAAGATGCTTGTCCTACAGTAAAAGGTGAAGCTAAATTTGGTGGTTGCCCTAACCCTGATACAGATGGTGATGGTATAGTAGATGCTAAAGACAATTGCCCTACAGTTCCTGGTCCAATCAGTGCAATAGGTTGTCCTGATCAAGATGGAGATGGTGTAGCTGATAAGGATGATAAATGTCCTACAGTACCTGGTCCAAGATCAACACAAGGTTGTCCTGAAGATCAAATCATAAATGAACTTAACTTTAACTTGAAAAATGTATTATTTGATTTAGGTAAATCTACAATCAGACCAGAATCTTATGCAATATTAGATAATGCTGCAAAAGTAATGAACGAGCAATTACCTCATGCTACTTTCTATGTAGATGGTCATACAGATTCTAAAGGTTCTGCTGCTGCAAATAAAACATTATCTGCTGCAAGAGCTAAATCAGTATTAGAATATTTAGTTTCTAAAGGAGTTGATAAATCAAGATTAACTTCAAGAGGATTTGGAGAAGAACAATTAAAAGTTTCTCCAGAAAAAACAGAAGCTGATTATCAAGCAAACAGAAGAGTTGAGTTAGTTTTAAGAAAAACAAACTAATATATAAACTTTTTTAAATACTTAAATCCCGCAATTTATTTGCGGGATTTTTTTTATATTTATTCTACAAATTTTTTGTAATTGAAATTTATAGAATATACAAGAAGTGAACGAAATGCGATAGTAGTATTACTACTTATATTATTGTTATTACTTGTATTAAAACAACCAATTGTACTAAGATTATTTAGTAATCGAACTAATACAAAAGAAGATAGTACAAGGTATTTATCATTAATAAACGAAATCCAACAAGCAGAAGATGATAATGAATATTCGTACACTGGAAACACCTATGAGAAAAAGTATGTGAATAATGATAAGTATAATTATCAGGATAAAAATTTTATAATCGATATTAATAAAGCCAATGCAGAAGAATTTGAGAAATTATATGGTATAGGCAAAGTGTACTCAGAACGAATTGTAAAATATAGAAACAAAATTGGTGGTTTTGAATCAATAGAACAATTGAAAGAAGTATATGGTATTCATGATACTGTATATCAAAAGTTTAAACACCAACTTGTTTTATCAAATCCTAACAAACAAATAAACAATCAAAATCAGCAGAAAAAAGAAATAAAAATAGAACTGAACAGTGCAACACATGATGAACTTGTGCAACTCAACGGTATTGGAAATGTATATGCAAAAAGAATTGTTGAGTTTCGTGATAAGTTAGGTGGTTTTTATAATATTGAACAAGTAAAAGATGTATATGGTATTCATGATACAGTGTTTCAAAAAATTAAACCAAATATTTATTTGAAACCTGCAACAATTCTTAAATTGAATATTAATAACGCAACTTTGGAAGAACTTACTGCAAATCCATATTTTTTTACAACACTTGCCAAACAAATTATTGGTTATAGAACAAAGGTAAAGTCATTTTCAAATATTGAAGACTTAAAGAAACTCTACTATATCAGAGACAATCCAGAATATTATGAAAAGATATTGCCTTATGTTCGTTTAGAATAAATCGTTTGTAAAAGCTTGTAGGCTATCGTAAGTTTTATCTATATCAATATTCCATTCTGGCTTTGGATTTTTGATGGTTGTTTTAACAAAAATAGAATACATACCTGCATTTTTTGCAAATTGCATATCACTATAATTGTTGCCTACCATAATTGATTTATTTAAATCTATCTCTTGAAAATCATGCTTTGCGAGCAATGCCATTCCTGGATTTGGCTTTCTGTGAAAATCTTTGCTATCAATATTAGGTGCATAATATATTGCATCTATTTTTCCGTTAGCAGCTTCAATTTCGTTTTTCATATTCTGATGAATTGCATCTAAATCATTTATGCTCATTAGTTGTTTGCCGATGCCACGTTGATTAGTTACAATTATAATTCGCCCGAAGATATTGCTACATTTTTGTATTGCATTTAGAACACCTTCTAAAAATTCAAATTCAGCATAATTAAAAATATAACTTCCATCTTTGTCTTTATTGATTACACCATCTCTATCTAAAAATAAAGTCCATGTTTTGTCTATTAACGTATAATCAAGTGTCGATTGTTTTAATTCAGTTTGTGCTCTATAATAATCTTCTGGAATGCCAATGTCAATAAAATAATTGTTTTGAATAGTTGCATAAAAAGCTTTATTTGAAACAAATTTCTCAAGATAATCTTTTTCAAAAGAAAATTTTATTGGCAAATTATTATTTAAAAATCCATATTTATTAATAATATATACACCTACATTGATTAATCCAGTTTGGAAATATTTTTTTTCAGTAAATGATAGGATACATGAATTGTTGTCTAATTCTACAACACCATATCTATCAAAATCATACATTTGTTTGAGCGCAAGTGTACATGCTGATTTTTTCATTAAATGAAATTGATATAATTCTTGCAAATCAGACTTAAATAAGGTATCGCCATTCACTACAATTACATCATTTTCTTTGGTCTTTTCTAATGCTAATTGAATTGCACCGCCTGTGCCTAATTGTTCCTTCTCGACACAAACATCATAGTTTAAAGTAGAAAAATTTTCGGCTAAATAGTTTGTGATGCTTTCGTGTTTATAACCAAGGCTAAAAATTATTCTTTGTACATTTTGCATTCTAAGATGCTGAATTACGTAGAATAAAAATGGTTTTCCTGCAACATCAGCCATGCATTTCGGCAAATCATTTACAATAGATTGTAATCTAGTGCCAAGTCCGCCAGCTAGTATTATTGCTTCCATTAGTTGAAATAATTCTCCTCAACTAGCTGACAAATAATATGACCAACAGTAATATGTGCTTCTTGTATTCTTGGCGTCTCTGTTGATGGAATATTGATGAGACACTCAGATAATTCTTTCATTTTTCCTCCAGATTCTCCTGTGAAACCAATTGTTATCATCTGTCTTTCGTTTGCTACTTGAAATGCATTGATTATGTTTTGAGAATTTCCAGATGTTGAAATGCCAATAAGCACATCACCTTTTCTTCCTTTTGCTTTCACCAATCTTGAATATACTTCGTTGTAAGAATAATCATTTGCCACTGCAGTAAGATAAGAAGTGTTAACATGAAGTGCTTCTGCAAAAAGTGGTTCTCTATCATGATAAAATCTGCCTGAAAATTCTGCGGCTAAATGTTGTGCATCTGCTGCTGACCCACCATTTCCACATAATAGAAGTTTATTGTCATCTTTAAAACATTTGGTAATTACATCAGCAACTTCAGCTATAGTATTGATAAGTATTTTATCTTCAACTATTTTATTCTTTGTGTTGATGCTATCTTGTAATATATGTGCAATTTTGTTATTCATAATTATTCTATTTTGAATGCAGCAAAGTAATAGTTGTTTTGAGCAGCAATTAGTTTAAATTCTTTATAATATACATTTATAAATTCATGGAATGCCATAAACTCATGAGAAGGAACTCCAAATTCATCAAAAATTACAATATCTCCTTTTTTTAATAATGGTGCTATTGTGGTTAATACATATAATGTTGAAGAATATAAATCTGAATCTAAGTGTATTACTTTCTTTTTATCATCATTAAAAGATTCTAAAAATTTTGGTAATGTAACTTGGAATAGCCCTTGATGAAATTTTGTTCTAATATCATTGTATTCAGGAATTTTGTTACTCGTACTCATGTCACCTTTTTTGAACGGTCCCCAATCTTCTGGTAATCCTTCAAAAGTATCAAATCCATTAAATGTAGAATTAGAATTTTTATGATGGTTAATCCACCATTCAAAAGATTTTCCACTACAAACTCCAAATTCTAAGTAATTAATATCTGTATTCTTTACATAATTATCTATGATGTATTTGTATGCAATTTCTCTTCTGTCATATTTAAAATCTAAAACAAGAAAATCATTAAGTGCATCACTATTTTTATTTTGGTGAGCAAATCTTGACATCTTTGACACATATGCCAAATTGATGAAGATATTCTCGAATGGTGAAAGGAAAATGTGTATTCTAAACATCAACATTAATCTTTTCCCAAACCTTGCTATTTGTATTTTAATTTCTCTCATTGTGTATTATTTCCTATTAAATTTTCCATGTTGTTAAGCCATGTTTTGTAAATTGGTATGTTTTAGCTTCACCACCAAAATTTTCTAATGCTTTTCTTACTATATGTTTTGTGTTGTTTGGGCAATAAAAGATCATAAATCCACCGCCGCCTGCACCACTAATTTTTCCGCCAGTTGCACCTGCTTTTTTGGCTGTGTTGTAGATATCATCAATTAGAGAATTATTTATTCCTTTTGCCATTAATCTTTTCTGTTCAAAGCCAATGTCTAAGATTTTTCCAATTTCGTTTGTATTGCCTTTTAATAATGCTTCTTTCATTAAAACAGATTGTTGTTTCAATTGATGCATTGCTTCAATAGATTGATTGTTTTTTTCTTTTACGTTTTTGCTCTGTTCTTCTATAATTTTTGCAGATTCTCTACTTGTAGACGTGTAATATAATAATAGATTGTGTTCTAATTCATTTAGGTATTCTTGTCTGATGCGCAATGGATTTACTATAACTTTATCATCTTTATAAAACTCCATATAATTTACACCACCAAATGTTGCAGCATATTGGTCTTGTCTTCCTCCAGCTAATTTTAAGTCATTTCTTTCTATATCATAAGCGTAATGAGCAATATCGTATTCCCCAAATGGCAGTTGTAGCATTTCTACAAATGCGCCTACAATAGATACAACCAATGTTGATGATGTGCCTAAGCCTGAACCAGAAGGTGCATCTACAAATGTGCTTATTTTTATACCTTTTTTAGTGAATGGATAGTCTTTTTGAATACGATTGTAAACACCTTTTAATAAGTCTAACTTTCCATTTATTGGTAGATTGGTTTGCCAATTATATACTTCAATTTCATCTCTATCCATTCCATGTAGAATTATTTTATTCTCTTCTAATAACTCAATGTTGGTATATGCATATAATGAAATTGTTGCATTTAGAATTGCGCCATTGTATTCATCGCAATATGGACTCACATCTGTACCACCACCTGCTAAGCCAATTCTCAAGGGAGCTTTGCTTCTGAATATCATACTTAATAATTACTTTGTTATTTATTTGATAAAGATAATATATTATCTGCAATATTCTTCCAGCTAAACTTTTGTTGTTCATTTCTTATAAATGGAATAAAATGAGCTTCGCCTATATTGAAAAATTCTTCTATTCCTTTTGCTATGTCTTTTGGGTTTGGCTCTACAATGATACCACATTTTTTGTCTGGTACTAATGCCGGCAACCCACCAACATTTGTAACAATCATAGGCTTTTCAAAATAGTATGCAAGCGGCGTAACGCCACTTTGAGTTGCATTTTTATAAGGTTGAACTAATACATCTGCGGAACATAGATAATATTTTACCTCACTGTCTGCAATAAAATTTGTATGTAGTATTATCTTATCTTCTAAGTTATATTGTTTAATTAATTGAAGATATTGTTCTTCGTCTTCATAAAATTCGCCAGCAATAAGTAATTTTATGTTTGTGTTTTTTTTATTTAGCTCATGCATTGCTTCTATCAACAAGTCTAAGCCTTTGTATTTTCTAATAAACCCAAAGAATAATACAATTTTTTCATCTTGTGGTATGTTTAAATATGCTCTAGCGTCGTATTTAGATACAATATTCCCAAAATTATCATATAATGGATGTTCTACAATTTGTGTAGCTTTATTATTATCAAATGTTCTTAAGTCTTTCATTACCTTTTCGCTCATAGTAATAAAAGCATCACAAGATTTTAGAAAGTATTTTGTAAATATCTTATCTCCAATTCTCTTTTCATGTGGAATAACATTGTCAGCAATGCAGACAACTTTTGTTTTTTTGTTTCTTTTTAAAATTCTAATTATAGTACCTAAAGCTGGCCCCATAAATGGTAGCCAATATCTTACAATAACTATATCTAATTCTTGTTTTTTTAATTTATTTCCAACTTTTATCCAACTTAAAGGATTAATAGAGTTTATTTCTGAGATAATGTTGATATTATTAGGTGCTGGCTCATCGCTATATTGTGTTTTTCCTGGAAATAATATTGATGGATATTGTAATGAAAATGACCAAATGGTACATTCATGACCTAAATCTATAAATTCTTTTGCCAATCTGTGATTAAATGTAGAAAGTCCACCTCTTAATGGATATGCTGGACCAATAATTGCTATTCTCATGGTTTGAAACTAATTTCATCTAAGGTAATAAGATGTTGAAATAATACTTCATTATTTATGGTGTAAATTTTATATTCAATGGAAATTGGATTGCTTTCCCAATTGATATTTAAATTTCCATAATTAATTTTTGAAACTGCATTGTCTAATCTATATTTATTTTTTCTTGGATTGTATTCAATGTTTGTAATACCACTTGATGTGCAATCATAAAATGGATAAGTATTGTTGAAAGTTTGCTTGCTCAACTCAGCATAATGTACATCACCACTAATAAAAATAACACCATTAGCTTTTGTTGAAGCAATTAAATCTGCCATTTTTTGTTGTTCTTTTGGAAAATTTGCCCATGCTTCCCAACCATTGTGTTCTATACCAAATTGAGTACTCGACGCAATAATTCTAACCTTTGCTGGCTTTAGTAGCTCTGCTTCTAACCATTTCCATTGTTCATCACCCAACATAGTTTTGTTAATAGAATAGTCTGGTGTGTATGAATTCCGCCCACCTTTTAGACTACTTCTAAATGTTCTTGTGTCTAGTAAGATTACTTGAACTTTATGATTGTCATCTCCAAAATATTTACTGTTGTATATTCCTTCATGTTTGTATCTGTCAGAATCTTTCGGCTCATTCCAGAATTTTAGAAAAATATGTTTTGATTGTGTTTTTAAATTATATTCTATTCCACCATCATTTTTTCCATAATCATGGTCGTCCCAAGTTGCAATTGTTGGAATTTGTGCTACTAGATTTTTAAACTCTTGCTTGCAAGCCAATTTAGAATATGATTTAAAAAAATCAGAACATTTGTTTGCATCAGCATAAATATTATCACCTAAATAGATAAATAAATCTGGTTTTAGGTTAACAACATCACTTAAAATTGGCTGTGCTGAATTTTCATCTGAACAAGAACCAAAAGATATAGAACTAATATTTGAATCATTTTGTATTGTTGCAAATGTTGGATTGCAATCAAATTCCATTGATAGATAGTCATTGCATTTGTGGCAATTTATAAACAAGAACCAAATAAATAAAATAAATAATATATTTATTTTGTTCATTATAGCTTAATTTAAGATAAATTCTACAATATAATCTCCAACATCACTTGTAGAGTATTTGCCATGGTTGATGTCTTCTGTTACATAATTATCTGTCAATGCTTTATCTACTGCATCTACAATTGCTTTGCTTTCATCTGTTAGTCCAAAACTATATTCTAATAACATTGCAGCAGACAAGATGGTAGCCATTGGATTTGCAATATTTTTTCCTTTTGCTTGTGGATACGAACCATGTATTGGTTCATACAAAGCAGTTTTTTCGCCCATTGATGCTGATGGTAGCATGCCTAAGCTACCACCAATTACTGATGCTTCATCTGAAATAATATCACCAAACAAATTTTCTGTTAGTATAACATCAAACTTAGATGGTTTTGTAATGACTTCCATTGCTGCACTATCAATAAAATTGCATTCAAGTTCTATATCTGGAAATTGTTTCGCATACTCAGTTACTACTTCTCTCCACAATCTTGATGTAGCTAATACATTTGCTTTATCTAATAAGGTAACTTTCTTTCTTCTGTTTTTTGCAAATTCAAATGCTTTTGCTGTAATTCTTAATATCTCATCGCGTGTATAGACACAAGTGTCGTATGCAATATTTTGATCTTCGCTTCTGCCACGTGGTTTTCCAAAATATATTCCAGAGATTAATTCTCTAACGACTACGAAATCTACACCTTTTATTCTTTCAGTCTTAAGAGGTGATGCCTCAAGCAATGCATCATAGCTTTTTACAGGACGAATGTTTGCATATAAGCCAAGTGCAGCTCTCATTTTTAGTAAGCCTTGTTCTGGTCTTATTTTTGCTGATGGATCATTGTCATACTTTGGATCGCCAATTGCACCAAATAATATAGCATCAGCATTTAAACATAGTTGATGTGTTTCATCTGGATAAGGATTTCCAACTTTGTCAATTGCATCAGCACCAATCAAGCCATATTCGTACTCGAATTGATGGTTGAATTTTTGTTCAATTGCTTTTAATACTTTTATTGCTTCTGTAATTATTTCTGGTCCAATGCCATCACCAGACAAAACTGCAATTTTCTTTTTCATGATGCAAAGATAGCTTATTGTGTTAATATCCTGAGATTTCCTAATAAAAAAAATGTATTTTTATTGTATGTGTCTGCCAAATAAAATATATTTTATTTTGTTATTGTCATGTTTGTGTTTTTGTTTGCTATATTCATCAGACAACTTACAGCAAGCACAAGAATGGATAGAAACAGAAAGATATAAAGAAGCATTAGATGCATACGCTACAATGAGCCCAAGTGCAGGAAGAGATCTAGGTATTTTAATTTGTAAATTTGAATTAAAGAAATATGATAATATAGAATCAGAAATTAAGACGCTTATAGATAACGTAAATAAATCTGAACCACATCTATATGTTGCGGCACAAATGTTATATGCAAAATATTTGGTAAATACATCAAGGTATGAAGATGCATTGAAAATTATCAATAAAATTAAAACTAATGATAATTATTATTTAGGTGAGAAGTATAATTTACTTGCATTAATGGAAATGAATGAAAATAAATTTGAACTTTCTAATCAATATTATGCTCAAGCTCTAAAATATTTATCTATATCAAAAGAAAGAAAATATGTGATAAAAAAAGGCCTTGTATATAACAACAAAGCTGCAAGTTATTTTTATCAATCAGATTTTGACAATGCTGAGCAATGGTACCAAAAAGCATTACATGAGTATGAGAAATTTCCGACAGCATGCAGAGCAAAAATTGCAAAGACAAACTATAATCTAGCTATTATTTTGTATGAAAAAAATCAAAATTATGAGTCATTAAAACTATTAGAGAAAGCATTGGCTATATATAAATCAGTGTATGGTGAGCAGCATTCAACTGTAGCAGAATGTTATGGAATGTTGGGTAGTGTTTATTTATATTTTAATCAATTGGATAAGGCAATTGATTATTTTAATAAAGACAGAAATATTTGTATTAATATCTATGGTGAGCAAAATTTGAACGTAGCATTTTCGTACTTAGATTGTGGAATGGTCTATAATCAATTAAAAGATTATCAATTAGCAAAACAAAATTTAGAAAAATCTTTGTCTATACGAAGAGCTTTTTTAGATGAAAATCATGAAGATATTGTAGAAAACTATCTTGAATTAATCAACGCATATATTGGCTTGAATGATATAAATCAAGCAAAAGTATTGTGTAATAAAGTACTAAGTATTGAACAGAAACTACAAGAAAACGTATCTATTCGCAAGGCAGAAGTGTATATGTATTTAGGTATGATATCTAAAAATGAAAAAAAATACACAGAAGCAATTAATTATATCAAAAAGTCTGATGCTTTATTTATACAATTACTTGGAAAAAATCACAAATACCATAACACACTATATTTATTGCTTTCAGAAATTGAATTTGAACAAGAAAATATAAGTCAAGCTATAAACTATGCAGTTGCTTCATTTCCATATGATAAAAAATGATTTGTTTGAAAATATATTATCAAAGCTACAAGTGTATCAATTGCAGTTTTACAAAAACAAATATTCAAATCAATATTGGGACAATGTTTTAGATACTTTGAAACAAAAAATAAATGTATTAAGAAAAGAAAATAATTTCTATTTCGGAGAGAAGTCATCATTGAATAAAGCTGATATTATTTCAAAGGTTTGTCTTTTTGCAACTGAGTTGACATTCAATTTATTTCAAAACAGTTATAAGAAAAAATACATAGATGACGCATTCTTTTTTATAGAATACAATAAAGCAAACGCACTATTGCAAAAACAAGAATTTGTTACAAACAAACAGATTGATAAGAATAGTTTAAAAATACTAAATGATATTTTGAATAAAACAAGCGAACTAAATCAATTGGATAAGAACTTAGCATCAAATAAAAAGAAGTATGCAAACTTGGAACATGAACTAATTCAACTAAAAGAAAAGTATGAACTAATACAACAAAAGAATGAAACAAAATCAGAAAAAATAAATCAAAATATTTCTATAGCCAAATTACAGCAAAAACTAAAACGCGATGAAGTGTATATCACATATTTAGAGAACGAAGCAGCAATTTTTAGAATTGCAGTAAGCAAAAATGATATGTTGTTTTCTAAATTAATTGATAAACAAAAAATTAATAAGTATGTAACAGAATTAAACAATAGCATACAATCTAAGAATGTAAATACAAAACTTGCACAACTATTGTATGACGTAATTCTGCCAAATAAAATCATAGAAGACAAAAAACAAATTATTTTTTCTGCTGATGGCTTTCTACATCAACTACCATTTGATGTATTGCAGAATAAAGAAAAAAAATACTTGATAGAAAACTACAGCACAAAATATACATTCTCATCAAACATATATTTTAATGAATATAATACACATAAGTTTATTTACAATAATAATGTATTGGCTATTGCACCGGAATATGATAATACGAAATATGCAACATTACAGAATGTTGAGGAAATAAATGCAATTAAAAAATATTTTACCACCAAGCCATTGTTGAAACAAGATGCAACAAAGAACAATTATTACAAGTTTGCAAAAGCATACAGAAACATACATTTAGCTGCACATACTTATATAGATAGTATTGTGCCATTGCAATCTTCTATTGTATTGTACGATGCTAAAAGCGCAGATAAGTGTTGTTATCTTAATTTAGAAGATTTAATGAGAAATCAAATTTGTGCAGATTTGGTTGTGCTAAGTGCATGTGATGGTAGTTTTGGAAAACAAAATAAAGGTGAAGGTGTACTTAATTTTGCTTGGGCAATTCATTATGCTGGCGCAAATAATGTATTAATATCACAGTGGAAAGCAGCAGATAAAGCAACACAAACTTTGATGCAGAAATTTTATGAGAGATTGAGTAAGAATATTCCGATTTCTGATGCATTGCAACAAACAAAGCTAGACTATATGAAAAACGCAGACGCAATTGGAAGAGAACCATATTATTGGTCGAATTTTATTGTATATGCCACCATGAATACTTATAAATTTAATTTCAGATATTTATATTTCGCTTTATCTTTACTGTTGATAGTGTTTATTATAATTTACATTGTCAAAACTAAACGTAAATAAATGCACGCTCCAGTAGAATATCATTTTTTAGAACATCCAATTGAAGATGTAAAACTAGATGATATGCTTGCTGATGGATATTTTAGAACAGGCAATTACCTACTAAAAACAAGAGTATTGCTGTACAATCAAGATATATATAATCTATTTCATATTAGGTACGAAATGGATAAATATGATTTTCCTAAAAGCATGAAAAAGTTGCTGCGAAAAAATAAAGAGAAATTCTATTCAGAAATAAAGAAATTTAAAAATACAAAAGAAAAAGAAGTGCTCTTTTGGCATCATAAAGAAAGATTTGTTGGTTCAAGCACCATGTCATTAGAACAATATCTTTTTGATTATGATGAAACAAGAAAATTCAACACACACGAAATAAATATATATGACAAAGATACAGATGAATTAGTAGCATACAGTATTTTTGATATAGGAAAAAATAGTATTGCAAGTATTTTAGGTATTTTCAACAAAGATTATTCAAAATATAGTTTGGGTTTGTATTCTATGTTGTTAGAAGTTGAGTTTGCAAAAGAAAATAATTTTACATATTACTATCCAGGCTACATTGCAGATAAACCTTCACCATTTAATTATAAAATAAGGTTGGGCAATGACGTAGATTACTGTGATTGGTTTTCGCTCACTTGGAAAAAACTAAACAATACAGATGAACTCTATAAAATGTGTGATTATTATAGAGAACAATTAGGCAGAGCAGAAAATTGGCTACAGCAACATAAAATTCCATATAGAAAAACCAAGCATCCATATTATTATATGAAGTATTACTATCCACAAAGTAATTGCTTATCATCAATAGAACAATTGCTGATTGAGGATTTTACGACACCAAATACATATATTATTGTAGAGTATCATGCAGTGTTTGATAAAATTGTTTTATCTGCTGTGGAGCCACACTATTTAGAACAACAAGTCAATATTGATTTTAAAGATATTTTAGTTGATGATGTATGGCAAAATCTATTGTTATACATTTATCCAAACTATTATATAGAAGATGAATACGAGTTGTTAGAAGTCTTTTTGCAAACAAAATATAAATTAATAACACATAAAAACAAGAAAAATAATGAGTAATACTTTCCAAGATAACTTTAAGCAAATTGTTTTCTTTATCATAATTATATGTTTGTCTATTTTACTATTCATTCCACTTAAGGTCATCTTTGCAGGATTTTTAGGCGCAGTTACATTATATATAATCAATATCGGATTTCTACAAAAATTAAACCTAAAAATAAAAAATATATATGTATCAAGTATTATTGTGCTTGTTGTAAATGTTGTGGTAATGATTGTTCCTTTAATACTTGCATCAATAATTATAATACCAAAGTTGAGTGGAATTATCAATCAATCAGGAGAATTTATTACAGGTATCAAAAAAATATTACACGAAGTTGAAACAAGATTCTCAATTGAGATTCTATCAACAAAGAATTTTGAGAAAATCCCAAGCATAGTTTCAGATACACTTCCAGATATTTTAGGCAGTGTAAGTTCCTTTGTATTAAACATTGGAACCATGTTTTTTATATTATATTTTATGTTAATTAACTCAAAAAATTTAGGCAGAAGCATAAAAAGACTAATACCATTAAAACCAACAAATATTAATACAATTACAACTGAAACAAAGAGCATCATCAAATCATATGCAATTGGTATTCCAGTTATTTCAGCATGTCAAGGTGTTATTGCATCTATTGGTTATTGTATTTTCGATGTACCAGATTTCATTTTTTGGGGTTTTCTTACTGCAATTGTTGCCGTTATTCCATTTGTAGGTACATCATTAATTGCAGTACCAATGATTGCTTATCTATTTTCAATTGGTGAAATAAATAATGGAATTGGACTATCACTATATTATGTATTATTAGTAATGAACGTAGATAATCTATTGCGATTGGTTTTGCTCAAAGCATTTGCCAATATACATCCATTGGTTACCATGCTTGGCGTTATTGTTGGTCTTAAATTATTCGGATTTATTGGACTAATTTTTGGCCCATTATTAGTATCGTACTTTATTCTACTAATAAAAATTTATAATATTGAGTTTTCAGAAATTCCAAGAAGAAGTTAGCGAATGCCTGTTTCTAGCGTAAGTAAATCTTTATTAATTATTCCAAAAATTATGGCGCTAATGCCTACAATAACCAAATAAAATGAGCTTCTTAAAGCAATGCTAAAAAATGAAGGATCATTAAATTTATAATTCAAGTACAATATCGAAAATATTGATAATGCAATAAATAACATCATTTTAATTACTTTTATATAATTAATTTTTAGTGCTAAGTTTTTAAATATATAAATACTGTAAACAAACAATACAAACAGTTGAGTGAAGAGTGTAGCTTGTGCAGCACCAACAGCACCAGACTTTTTAATCAATACATAATTAAAAATAATATTGAGTAATACAGCAATGGCAAGTGTTGGCAGCATTACTCTAAAACTTTCTTTTGCAGTAAGTAATGTGCCTAAAACATACAACAAACCAATAGGAATAAAATTTAGAATAAGCCAAGAAAATACTTTTGCAGAATATGCTTGGTTGCTATGGTATAATAACTTCATAATATCATCAGCCTGAAAATAAAACAAACCAACAACAGCAACTATAATGACTAATATAATGTTTAATGAAGGAAACAGAATTTCTTTCAAATTTTTATATTGAGCAATATAGTATGAAAATATAGGAAGTAAAATTACACTAAACAAATAGCCAATATTATTAATAGATTCAATAATACGATAACCTTGAGCATAAATTCCAGTTTCAGTTCTACCACTCATTTGCTCAAGCATTACACCATCAATTCTATAGTATGTTGTCATTAAGAAATAAGCAATAGCATATGGTGCACTTGTTTTAATTATAGAGAATAATTTGTCTATAGAAATTGTGAATTTTAATTTATCACCTAAGCGTAGCGAAATAATTAAGCATATAATAAATGTAATGGCATATGCAAATAACTGAGCTAATGTAAAATTTAGAATGGTAAGTTCTATATTCGTTTTGCCCCAAATTAATAAAGCACAAAAGAATATCATCAATAATTTATCTAACACAGATAATAAACTATCAGTAACAAAATATTGATGCGCAGATACATTAGAACGAAGGTATATTATAAACGACAATAAAAAATGATTGATGATAATAACATACAAAAATGAAAAGTTTGTATAGCCTAATGGATATGCAAAACTAACACATGCTATGATGTATAAAACAAATAAAATAGTTTTGAATAATAAGATATTTGGCAACAAATCATTGAGTTTACGCACATCAGTAGCAACATTTCTTGCATTGTAATTTTGCAAACCAAAATCTAATAAAATCTGAAAAAGATAGGTAAAATTAAATACAGCAAAATAAATTCCATACTCACTTTCGTGTAATTTATTTTGAACGCTTCTGTCGATACCAAACACCCAACATGGCCTCACCTAAAAATTGACAAATACAAGAAAGATGACATTAAAGAGAAATGATTTTCTCAAAATTTGAATATATTTTTAGTTGCAACAAACCATCTGGCATAAAATAATTGATGTAAGTTTTATTATCAATTTTAAATAAAATATACGATTGCTTGTCTTTAAAATAGACATCACCATTTATTTCACTACCATCTTTTAAGTACCATTTGTAATAAACTGGATTATTCGCACCAACAATTGGCGTAGCAATACTATCTTTTATATAACCAAAAAATTGTTGGTATTTGCCAACAGGCAAATCTACATGGGCAAATTGTGTACTACTATTTAGAATAAACATATCTGTTTGCGTTACAATTTTTTCGATAATATTATAAGGCAGTTTTTGTTGTGCCATTCCACCAAAAACGAAAAACAGAAGTAATATTGAAAATATTATATGTTTCATGTTGCTAATATACGTTATTTAATGCATCTAAAATGATGCCACAACTTACTCTAATTTCAGCTTCTGTAATAATTAATGGTGGTGCAATTCTCATGCAATTATTGGCGAATAAAAACCAGTCAGTTATCAACCCATTATTCAAACAATGTTGAATTACTTTCTGTAAATTATCAAAGTTATCTAAATGTACAGCCATCATCAAGCCAGAATGTGTTATCTTATTGATAGCATGGTGTTGCAATAATTCTAAAAATAAGTTTGCTTTTTCATTCGCTAAACGATATAGTTTTTCTTGCTCTATCGTTTGTACGCATGCCAATGCAGCAGCACAACAAACGGCATTTCCACCAAATGTAGTAATATGTCCAAGAACAGGCTCATGTGTCAAACTATGCATGATATTTTTATTAGCAATAAAACATCCAATTGGCATGCCACCACCTAAGCCTTTTGCAAGCAATAGTATATCTGGAATAATATCTAACTGTTCAAAAGCAAAAAATGTTCCTGTGCGACCACAACCAGTTTGTATCTCATCAATAACTAATAATGTTTTTGTTTCATCGCACTTTTTCCTTAGTGCTTGCATATACATTTTATCTGGTACAGTTATTCCACTTTCAGCCTGGACAGGTTCCATAAATATTGCTGCAGTTTTTTCTGTAATCAGATTTAAGTCATCAATATTATTGTATCTTATTTTTTTTGTATTGGGTAATAATGGTCTGAATGCTGCGCTAAAATATTCATCGCCAATCAACGATAAAGCACCTTGTGTACTACCATGATAGCTATTGTAGCAAGACATTATCTCATACTTTCCAGTATATCTTTTGGCTAATTTCATAGCACCTTCAGTAGCTTCTGTACCACTATTTGTAAAGTACACATTGTTTAATGTATTAGGCAACAGTTGCGTAAGAAAATTTGCCAATGCCACTTGTGGTGCTTGTATGTATTCGCCATAGACCATAGTATGCATATAGGTTTGTGCTTGCTCTTGAATAGCACTGACTACGTTTGGGTGGCAATGTCCTAAATTGCTTACCGAAATACCAGCAATTAAATCAATATATTTTTTTCCAGCTGTGTCATAGATGTATATACCATTGGCTTTTGCTACTTCAATACCCAAAGGTTGCTCTGATGTTTGAGCAACATGTTGTAGAAATAGCTGGCGTTGTGTTGGCATATTATTCTTCTATAATGCTTACTTTAAGCATTCTTATGTCTGTAGTTGGTCTATCGTATGGGTCACGTGGCGCATTGACAATCTTTTCTACAATATCCAAGCCTTCTACTGTTTCTCCAAATACTGTGTATTGCATGTCTAACATTGGTGTGCCACCTATTTCAGTATACACTTTTCTTTGTTCATCAGTCCAAGAGTTGCTTGTTCTGCTACCTAAAGTATTTAATTCTACGTCATTAAATTTTTTACCTACTACAATGTAAAATTGTGTACTCGATGATGCTTTTTGTGGATTTCCATCTCTTGCAGCTGCCAACGCACCTTTTTTGTGAATGATGTCTTTGCTAAATTCTGCTGGTACTTTGTATGGTAAGCCACCCATGCCTAATCTTTGTCCTGGCACAGCATTTTTAGATTGTGGGTCGCCACCTTGTATCATAAATTCAGGAATTACTCTATGAAATAGTGTGCTATCTAAAACGCCGTCTTTTACTATTTTTATAAAGTTTTCTTTGTGCAATGGTGTTTCATTGTATAATTTCAATTTGATGTTGCCCATTGTTGTTTCTATAAGTACATAAGTGTTCTCTGGTGCTTTTTTTATTTCTGGTGCTTCCATTTTTGGTGTATTTTCAATTTGTTGATTAGTAATTGCCGTTGTTTTTGTTTTTACTTTTTTTGATTTTGTCTTTTTCCCTTTTGCATAGCTAACATTTAGAATAAGCATAGCTATAATTAATAGTGTACTAATTTTTTTCATAATCAGATATTTTTAATGTAATCAATAATGCATTTTTTTAATAATATTTCTTGTTGCTCGTGTGTAAGTTTGGGCATACTTCTATTGTATTCGAAGTGTAACCAACCATCAGCATCTTTTCCTGTTGGTGTATAATAATTTTCTTTGCTTAGTAAAGAACATACGCCAACATGTATAATGTCTTGTTTTTGTTCTTTTGAAAATTTTGTTTCATTAAATCCTAATTCTCTATGTCCAATGATGAAAAGCATAGAAGATAAATCTGGTATTTTTTGAAATTTATTTTCGAAAAAAGCAGTTACATCTTTCCAAGCAATTTCATCAAATTGCAAATCCAATACATTCTCCATACTTACAAAAATAAAAAAATAAATATAATAAGGCTTTACGTTATAAATAATTAACTAAACTAAAAAAATTAGCATAGGATGAGTAAAATGATATTTTAATAATGCATAAATATTAGTAAAAGAGTGATGAAATTAGTTATATAGTTTATTGATTATTTGTGTTGTCTGATTTTTTATGTAATTTTATACTTATCTAAACTATATTTATGAAAATTGCAGATAACGATAATACATTAATAGATAGTTATTATTCTCTGATAAAAAATTTGAGTGCAGATAACAAACTAGAATTAATTGCTAAACTTTCAAAATCGTTAAGAAGTACAGAAAAGTTAAATAAATCTTCATGGAAATCCTTATATGGTTCTATGGAATTAGATGAACCTATTGAAGATTTTATTACTGAGTTAAAAAAAGATAGAAGTTTTATTAAGAAAGCTATTAAGTTTTGAAAAAATATTTATTAGATACAAATATTTGTATTTATTTCTTAAATGGGAAATACAATCTTATTCATAAAATAGAAGAAGTTGGAATAGAGAATTGCATTGTATCTGAAATTACAATTGCAGAATTAAAATATGGTGTAGAAAAGAGTACACATAAAGAAAAGAATAAGAAGATACTTGAACTTTTCTTATTAAAATTTAATATAATGCCAATTTTCCCTGCATTAGATTTATATGCAAAAGAGAAGGTGCGTTTAAAAACTAAAGGTAAGACCTTAGATGATTTTGACTTATTAATTGGCACAACTGCTGTATATAATGAATTGATTCTGGTAACAAAGAATATAACTGACTTTGAAAGAATAGAAAACATAAACATTGAAGATTGGACTATATAATTACTATATTGTCTGGTGAATCATATACTTATCGTATTTTTAGATAAAAATTAAATCATTTGAAAAATATATTAATTACTGGTGGTGCTGGTTTTATTGGTTCCAATTTGTCTCTGAAATTAATAGAGAAAGGTTATAACATCACAATTGTAGATAGTCTTTTGCCACAAATACATGGAGAACAACCAGAAATTAGTTCGCCATTGTATGTGTCTATCAAGAATAAAGTGAATTTTATCCATGCTGATGTAGCAATCGTAGATGATAGTTTTTGGCTAGATGTGCTAAAAAATCAAGATATTATTGTGCATTTTGCTGCTGAAACGGGCACAGGACAAAGTATGTATCAGTTGAATAGATACAACCAAACAAATGTGATGGGCACCAGCAAATTACTTCAAGCGCTGCAAAATAAAAACCATCAAATACAAAAAGTGGTGGTGGCTTCATCAAGAGCTGTGTATGGTGAAGGAAAATATTTTTCTGAATCTATACAACAATTTGTGTATCCAAAGCACCGCGCTGAAATTGATATGCTACATGGTGATTTTGAATGTAAATGCCCAATAACTAATCAATCAGTAACACTTTGTGCAACGACAGAAGATAGCATGATACAACCTAATTCTATCTATGGTTTGAATAAATATGAGCAAGAAAAATCAATAGAAATTATTTGTTCATCAATGGATATTCCTTTTGTGGCTTTTAGATATCAGAATGTATACGGTGTTGGTCAATCGTTGAGTAATCCATACACAGGAATTTTGGCAGTTTTTTCTAATAGAATTAGAGCCAATCAGCCAATTTTAATTTTTGAAGATGGACAAGAAAGTAGAGATTTTGTATATATTGATGATGTGGTAGATGCTACGATATTAGGTATTGAAAGTGACAGTGCAAACAATCAAGTTTTTAATGTAGGTAATGGTGTGGCAACTTCTGTGATAGATGTAGCTCAAAGTCTGATTAAGAATTTTGAAATTGAAGTGCCAATAGAAATTACTGGAAAATTTAGGAAAGGTGATATAAGACATAATTTCGCAGATATCAGTAAAATAAAAAAACTACTTGGATTTGAACCTAAAATTGATTTTAGCAAAGGCATGAAAAAATATGTAGATTGGGTAAAAACACAAGCTAATCCTGAAAATAATTTTGAGCAATCTTTGGCAGAAATGAGCGCCAAAGGTTTGTATAAATAAAAAAGGCTAACTAAATAATAGTTAGCCTTGAACTTAATCTAAATAAAAATTATTGTCCAGCTAATTTCATAGCTAAATCCTTAATTTCATTAGCTTTAGCCGTTGTGTAGTCAGTAAATTTCTTAACATCGTCTCCTGTTAATTTACTCATTGCTTCTTGACCTTTAGTAGCTAATTCTTGACCTTTAGTAGCTAATTCTTGCATTTTAGTCATGTCTTTTTTGTCTACTGCTTCTTTATAAAGATTGATATACTCTTCATAAGAATTTACATAAGCTTGAACATCAGCATTGCTAAATGTTGGTACACCAGCACTTGCTTGAGTTGTTTCAGCAGGAATTTCTTCTGTTACTACTTCCTCAGTTGCTACTTCTTCAGTTGCTTCTGGAGTTGATTTACATGCTTGAACACCTACAAATAATGTAGCTGCAGCAAATAAAATAAATAATTTTTTCATTTCTTTTTTTATTTTTAATTTTAAATGTGTGCAAAGATAATTAAATAAAAATAATCTTTTATAAAAATTATATCATTTTGATATAGAAAAATCACATATTGTATTTATGTGCAATGTATATGATTGATAGATATATAGTTATTCAATCATTTTTAGAAATTCAAATTCGTCAATAATTTTTATAGTTGGAATTTTTTGCGCTTTAGTTAATTTACTTCCAGCTTTTTCGCCTGCTACCAAGTAATCTAAATTTGCAGAAACTGCACTTAAGTTTTTGCCACCATTTTTTTCTACTAATATTTTAGCTTCATCTCTAGAAAATTGTGTGAGTGCGCCTGTGAATAAAAATGTTTTATTGGCTAATTTATCTGAATCAAAAACTGTGTTTGTTTTATTTAGATTGATACCCAATGATTGTAATTCTTGTAATAAGCTTACATTGCTTTCGTCGGCAAAAAATTGTTGTAATGATTGAGCTACTTTTGGTCCTACGTCTTCTAATTGCATGAATTTTTCTGCATTCCAAGATGCAAAATCTAAAAGATTATCTACTTGTTTTGAAAGCATTTTGGCTGTTGTTGTACCAATATGTCTGATGCCCAAGCCAACCAACAATCTCCAATTTTCATTTTGTTTTGATGTCTCAATTCCTTCCATTAGATTTTGTATAGATTTCTCTTTCCAACCATCTAATTTTCTTACGTCATCATAATTTATTTTATAAATTGAAACGATATTTCCAATAATATTATTTTTTAAAAAGGTGCGTACATTTTCTTCTCCAAATCCAAAAATATTCATGGCATCTTTTGAAACAAAATGTATTAAGTGTTCTTCTAATTGTGCAGGACAATTTGTATTGATGCATCTCCAAGCACTTTCATCTTCTTGTTTTACTAAATGATGATTGCATGACGGACAATTTTTAGGAAATTCTATATCTACTTCATTGCCATTTCTATTTTCTTTTATACTTCCAACAATGTATGGAATTACATCGCCAGCACGTTCTACAATTACAGTGTCATTTATTTTGATATCTTTTTCTGTAATGAAATCTTCGTTGTGTAGTGAAATGGAACTAATCTCAACGCCCATCAATTGCACTGGTTTTATTTTTGCAACTGGTGTTATTTGTCCAGTTCTTCCTATCTGAAAATCTACATTTAATAAAGTGGAAAATGCTTGTTTTGGCTTAAACTTAAATGCTATTGCCCATTTTGGATGATGTGATGTTCTGCCAATAGATTGTTGCAATTTTGTATCATCTACTTTTATAACCATGCCATCAATATCAATTGGATAGTTGTCTCGTTCATCTTGCCAATGCAAACATTGTTGCATAACATCTTCTATTGTATAGCTTATTTTTTTCTCTTGATCAGGTGTTTTAAAACCTAATTGATGTAGCATTTCTAAGTTTTTGAAATGTGAGGCAAAAATATCTGAGTTTGTGATATTGTTTCCTTGCGTGTCTGTTGCATATCCAACTTGATACATAATTGCATCTAATCTTCTAGCTGCAACTTCTGCACTATCTTTTAGTCTTAAACTTCCTGCTGCTGTATTTCTTGCATTCTTGAATAATTCTAATTCTTTTTTATTTTCTGATTTTAATAGCTCGTTTTGTTTTTTCTTTCTTCATTTATTTGCTTGAAAATCTCAAGTTCTATAATAACTTCTCCACGCAATTCTATTTTAGAAATACCATATTGTGAAAAATTTGCTTTTAAAGGAATACTTCTGATTGTTTTTGCATTGTTTGTAATGTCATCGCCTTCAATTCCATTTCCTCTTGTAGCTGCACGTACTAAAATATCATTTTCGTATACTAATGCAATTGAAGAACCATCAAATTTTGGCTCGCAGCAATAGCTTATTGTAGCACTTTCTGTTATGGCATCTTTTACTCTTTTGTCAAAATCTTTTAAGTCTTCAATATTGTATGCGTTTTCCAAACTTAGCATAGGTACTAGATGTGCTACTGTAGGAAAATCTTGATTTAAGCCTTTGGCAATTCTTTGTGTTGGAGAATCTGGTGTGATGTACTGTGGATACTGTTCTTCTAAGTTTTTTAACCATTTGAAAAGCTGGTCATAGTCAAAATCAGAAATTTGTTGCGTAGCATCAACATAATATTTTTTGTCGTGGTAATTGATTACCATTCTTAGTTGCTCAATATGTTTTTCTATAGCTTTTTCTGTTATTGGAAGATTAATAGCATCTAATAATAATTGTGTTAGCTGCAAATGATCAGACATATATTTTTGTTTTGAAAATAAATCCACGCAAAATTATTTTCCGTGGCATTGTTTGTATTTTTTTCCACTTCCACATGGACATGGGTCGTTTCTACCTATTTTTTGTTCAGTTCTTACGTAAGTTTGTACTTTTTGTTCGGCTTCTTGTGTGTTGGTTTGCGCACCTTCATTTTCGTTGCCCAACTCATTATTGCTTCTTGATTCTTTTGTTTTTTCTGCGACTCTTCTTCCTTGATATTGTTTTACATTGTTAGAATCATCTACTTGAATTCTTCCTTTTAATAAGAATGAAGTTACTTCTTTGTTGATGTGACTAAGCATGTGTTTGAATAACTGGAATGCTTCTAGTTTATAAATAATCAGTGGATCTTTTTGTTCGTGAACAGCCATTTGTACAGATTGTTTCAAATCATCCATTTGTCTTAGATGTTCTTTCCAACTTTGGTCTATAAATGCTAGAATGATATTTTGTTCAAAAGTTTTGATTAGCTCTTTTCCTTCTGATTTATATGTTTTTTCTAGGTTTGTGATGATGTTGATAGATTTGTGACCATCAGAGAAAGGAATAACAATATTTGCAAATTCTTTGCCTCTATTTAGATATACATCTTTTACAATAGGGTAGGTGTTTTGCATTATAGTTTTTGATTTCTCATTATAGCTTTTATTGACTTCTTGGTATAATTTGTTTGCTAATTCTGGAAACTTTCTATTTTTTAAATCATCTTGTGTGATTGAAGATTCCAATCCAAAATATTTTATGCAATCTAATTTGAATTGGTCGTAGTCTAATGTGTTTTTTGCATGTTCTACAACTTCTTCAGCTAGATCATAAAACATATTGATTAAATCAAATGAAATACGTTCGCCACCTAATGCATGGTTTCTTTTTTTGTAGATAACCTCACGCTGTGCATTCATTACATCGTCATATTCTAATAATCTTTTTCTGATGCCAAAGTTATTTTCTTCTACTTTTTTCTGTGCTCTTTCTACTGAATTGGAAACCCACGAATGTTGAATAACATCACCTTCTTTAAATCCAATTTTATCCATCATGCCTGATAGTTTCTCAGAACCGAATAGACGCATTAGATTGTCTTCTAATGAAATATAGAATTGTGAGCTACCTGGGTCGCCTTGTCTTCCTGCTCTACCACGCAACTGTCTGTCTACCCTTCTTGAGTCATGTCTTTCAGAACCAATAATTGCTAAACCACCAGCTTTTTTTACTTCATCAGTCAGTTTAATATCTGTTCCTCTACCAGCCATATTTGTAGCAATTGTAATCTGTCCACTTCGTCCTGCTTCTGCCACTATATCTGCTTCTCTCTGATGTTGTTTTGCATTCAATACATTGTGTGGTATTTTTCTCATGTCTAATAATCTACTTATTAGTTCAGATACTTCTACATTTGTAGTACCAACAAGTACTGGTCTTCCTTGTTCTTTTAAACTGATGATTTCTTCTATAATTGCATTGTACTTTTCTTTTTTTGTTTTATAGATTAGGTCATCTTTATCTACTCTTGATATTGCTCTATTTGTTGGAATTACAACAGTATCTAGTTTATAGATTTCCCAAAACTCTGTAGCTTCAGTTTCTGCTGTACCAGTCATACCACCTAATTTATGGTACATTCTAAAGAAATTTTGTAATGTAATGGTTGCAAAGGTTTGACTAGCTGATTCTACTTTTACATTTTCTTTAGCTTCAATAGCTTGATGTAAACCATCTGAGTATCTTCTACCTTCCATGATACGTCCAGTTTGTTCATCAACTATTTTTACTTTGTCTTCTATTACAACATATTCAATGTCTTTATCAAATAAACAATATGCTTTTAATAGTTGGTCTATTGTGTGTACTCTTTCTGCTTTTTGCGAGTATATTTGGATTGCATCATCTTTTTGTTTTATTTTTTCTGATGCAGATAGTTCTGTGTTGTTTTCAATATCAGCAAGCTCAGAACCTAAGTCTGGTAAAACGAAGAAATCTTGCTCTTCTCCAGAAGTTGTAATTAGCTCAATACCTCTTTCTGTTAATTCTATTTGATTGTTTTTTTCATCAATAGTGAAGTATAATCCAGCATCTACAATTGGCATATTTTTTTGTTGCTCTTGTAGATAGTGGTTTTCTGTTTTTAGAAGAATTTGTTTGATGCCTGTTTCGCTAAGATATTTGATTAATGCTGTGTTTTTAGGTAAACCACGATGTGCTCTTAATAATGCAAAACCACCTTCACCTTCTTTTACGCCTGTGTTTCCCTGCTGCAATTAGTTTTTTTGCTTCAATTAAATATTCTGTTGTGATTTTTTTCTGAACATCAACTAATTTTTCTATTCTTGGTTTTAATTGATAATACATTTGCTCATCGCCTTTTGGTACTGGACCAGAAATGATGAGTGGTGTTCTTGCATCATCTATTAATACGCTATCTACCTCATCCACAATAGCAAAGTGTAGTTTGTGTTGTACTTGCTCATCTATGCTACGTACCATGTTGTCTCTTAGGTAGTCGAAGCCAAATTCGTTGTTTGTACCATAGGTAATATCTGCTAAATATGCTTTTTTTCTACCTTCTGAATGTGACTCGTGTTTGTCTATACAATCTACAGTTAGTCCTAAAAAGTTGAATATTGGTGCATTCCATTCGCTATCACGTTTTGCAAGATAGTCATTCACTGTAACTAAATGGACGCCACAACCAGCCAATGCATTTAGATAGATTGGTAATGTAGAAACTAGTGTTTTACCTTCACCTGTTGCCATCTCAGCAATTTTACCTTGATGTAGCACAATACCACCAATTAGCTGTACATCGTAGTGTACCATGTTCCATACTATTTCGCTTCCAGCTGCCATCCAAGAATTTTGATAAACTACTTGATTGCCATTGATATTTATGTGTTGATGTTTTACTGATAAATCTTTATCTAAATCTGTTGCTGTTGCAATTATTTCTTTGTTTTCAGTAAATCTTCGTGAAGTTTCTTTTACCACAGCAAATGCTTCTGGAAGAATTTCTAATAGGATTTCTTCAATAGCTTCATTTCTGCCTTTTTTTAGTTTGTCTATTTCGTTGAATAGCACTTCTTTTTCGTTGATTTCAATGTTTTCTTCTTCAGCTTTTTCACTTAGTTCATTGATTTTTGCATCAAATTCTGATAGATATTTGTGTATTCTATTTTTAAACTCATATGTTTTGCCTCTTAATTCATCATTTGATAATGATTTTAGTTGTTCAAATGCAGCATTGATTTGTGATACAATTGGTTGAATAGATTTAATGTCTCTGTTTGATTTGCTACCAAATATTTTGGATAATCCTTTGTTGATGATGTTTAACATGTAATACAAAAATTAAAAGGGTAAATTTACAACATAATTGCTAAACAGATATCATAAAAAATATGAAATAAGCTAATGAGGAAATTTAATAATGTGATAATTTAACAATACAGCACTTATTTCACAGAACATGTTGGTTAGAAAATCAGAACCTATAAAAATATTAGAACAACAAAAGAATGATAAAATATATGGAATATTATGGATTGAATAAAATTGTAATAATTGGTGGTCGACAAAATAGTTTTACTTTTATAAAACCTTAAAAATATATCAAAAAATATGTACGAAGAATCTCCATTAAAAAAAATATCAGCAACTGTAAAAACAGAAAGAATAAAAGAATGGAATACAGCTTTTCCAATCTTAAGAAGATATGGTTCAAATAAGCTATTAAGAATCGTTGATGGGTTTGCAATTGGAGTGGAATTATGTTGGGGCAGGTTTGATACATCAGAATACAATCCATATATATGTATTGATTGTATATTTAGTAAATATAAACCATACGCCTTTTTCCCATATTATGAAAGGATAGAACACATAACACATAAGCCATTAGTATGTCCTACTAATAATAAGATTGAGAATATTGAAGAAGAATTAAAGAATTTATCGAATAGTCATGTTATAAATACAATAAAACATAAAGAGATTTCAGTTTCAGAGCTTATAAATATACTTGAAAAACATGCTACATCTGATAGAACAGTTTTTGGTTATTTATTTAGTACATATAGAGCAATATTATATCTATACTCAATAGCGAATATATCAGAGCAAGATAAAGAATATAAATATAATTACTATATGAATGAGATTAATAAAAATGAAGAAGGTTTTGGTAGGATATACAAAGACGAATATTTATTACTAAAACAAGAAATTGATTTGTATTTTATAGAACCAGAAAAAATAAAACAAATTATAGAAAATAATATAAATATTAAAAAATTTGATAAATTAAATAAAACAGATCTAATTCTATAAATATTTAAGAAACCATTCTTCATAAGTGTGTTGAACGAATGGTAAATGCTAAATCTATTTTCCAACTTCAATTAATATAGCAAAAGAATATGGTTTTGAAATTTTTATTAACAATATAAAACAATAGAAAGATGGAATTTTATATAAAAAAAGAAAAAAGCTTTGATAATATGAGCAATACAGAAGCAGATGAATATATGCATTGGTACGTAGAGAATATTGATTTGGGCATTAAATATTTAGAAACAATAGTTAATAGAACTATTAAATGGAGTGCTGATTATTCAGACGAATCATTTCTTATGCTAAGCAAGTGGTGGCTACCCAATATTATAAAAGAAATAATACCATTAGAAACTGTGCAAAAAACAATAGAAACCCAACAATTACCCGCTCATATTGCTAATGCAATATTAACCAATAGAGAACAGCCATCTCCTCTAATTACAAAAGAAATGTATACAATAGGTATGTATTTTGCAAAATCAATCATTGTTAACTTATCAGATTTTCAATTTGAGTGGAAAATTCTACATAGGAGTAAAAAAAATATAGAATATAATATACCAAAACTATGTAAAATAGATCCTCCTTCAGTAATAGCATTAGATGCGCAATCTGTTGTAGCAAATACAACAAGTAGAATGCATAGAGAACAAAATGAACTTGGACTATATAGTATTTATATACGTTGGAAAACAATGTTTATAGATGATGGAAAAAGTGCAAGAGAAGAAGCAGAAAGTAAAATGCTATATCCTAAAAAGAGTCGAGCTAAAAAACTATCAAAATGAAAAAGATATACTGCATACTTATATTATTATTTATTTTTTCTTGCAAAAAAGAAGAGAATATAGAATCTGTAAAAATAAAAATTGTAAATAACAAGGTATGTTTTTAATGAAAAAAATACAAATAAAATGATAATAAGACAAACATTTACATCTGAAAAAATTCCTAATGTAACTTTTAGGATAGAGCAAAATATATTTACAGGGAAAATAAAATTATTTGCAAATGACAAACTATTGGAACAAGCTAAAAATCAAGCTAAAACATTTATCTATGCAGATAGATTATACAATGAATCTACCATTACAATAAAACCACATTTTCTTGCAATAGGATTTAAAGTATATATTAATGAAGATGAAATGGAAATACCATCATCTGCAAAAAAACTAAAATGGTATGATTATTTATTAATTACTCTACCGTATGTGCTCTTATTCTTTGGCGGAGCATTAGGTGGTAGTATAGGTGTCGCTACATCGTTGTATAATTATAAAACCTTGTCAAACGAGCAAAATAATAAATACGCTAAAGTAATAGCAGCCATTATCTTATCATATGCAGTATATTTTATAATAGCCATACAAGTTTTAAAATTAATTAAAGAATAAACTCTTAGATATGAAATCTTTTATATTATCGCTTATTTTATTCGTATTTAGCGTAAAAGAAGCAAAAGCACAACAACAACAACAAATACAACCTACTCAGATAAATCAAATATCAAGTACAAACTGTATTTGTTATTCTGATTTTTATTTTAGTTATGATGAAAATGGGAATAGGATACAAAGAAGTTATATTAGAGTATGTACAGTTCCAAACTGTGGTACTATATCTCCCAATACAAGATTGTTAGCTGACTCAATTTTTGAAGCAGATATATCTGATACAACATTAAACTATATGTTAAATAAAGAGCAAATTGCAAATCAAAATAATGATGAGAGTAACAATATTAAATCTGTTTATCCCAACCCAACGAAAGGAAATTTTATAGTAAGTTTAAGTAATTATTCAGATAATGCATATATTTTGTTATTTGATTTAAATGGTAACAAGATAATAGAAACAAATATGTCTGGTTCAGAACTACATATAAATATTGAAGAACTAAGCATAGGTACTTATATTCTGTTAGTAAAACTACCAAACTCAAAAGAAAATAAAAGCTATAAAATTATGAAAATATAATATATACAAGAAGTAAATAGAGTTGTAACATTAGCAAAAAAATATCATTCAAAATCTTTGTAGAGTAAATATTTTTTTCTGATGGTTTTGAATTTTTGAAGACCTTGTTGCCAAGTTTTTCTTATTTCAGCTTCGGTCATCTTATTTTTTAATTGTGTAGAAAGATTTCCTTTTCCATATAGTTTTACAAAAAATGTATTGAAAAATGTTGTTTTGTTGTTTGTTAATTGATACGCATTGATGAAATATTTTAATGTGAACTTATTTTTTTGCAGTTCAGTTAAGCTAATTTCTGAAAGATTGTATCCAAAGCATTGTTGATTGAGTTGTGGTGGCGTTTTTGCACCAGGCAAAGACTGTGGTGTAAATTGGTAGTTGAGTGTTTTTGGGAAACTTGGACTGCCATAAATTTGGAATGGTAGTGTTGTGCCTCTTCCTAAGCTTACATGGTCTGTGCCTTCGAATAAGCAAAGACTTGGATACAAATAGATGCTTTGCATATTTGGAAGATTTGGAGATGGCTTGATTGGTAATTGATAAAATGTTTTGTGGTCGTAGTTTCTACATGGAATAATGGTAATGTTGCATTGTAATTTATTACTCAACCATTTTTCGCCATTGAGCATTTTTGCATATTCACCTACTGTCATTCCATGTACAATAGGAATTTGCTGCATGCCTACAAAACTTCTGTATTGTGTGTCTAAAATTGGACCATCTACATAATGTCCATTAGGATTTGGTCTGTCTAAAATAATTAGTTTCTTCTTGTTTTCTGCACAAGCTTCCATTACATATTGCAATGTAGAAATGTATGTGTAAAATCGTACACCTATATCTTGAATATCAAAGATTAGAATGTCTAAGTCTTTTATTTGTTCTGCTTTAGGTTTTTTATTATTTCCATATAATGAAATAATTGGTGTGTTTGTACTTGGGTCGATTCCATTTTTTACATGCTCGCCAGCATCAGCTACGCCTCTGAATCCGTGTTCTGGTGCAAATACTTTTTTTACTTTAATATTTAATTTTAATAAAGTATCTAATAAATGTGTTTGCCCAATGGTAGATGTCTGATTAACTACTAAGCCTATATTTTTATTTTGAAGTAATGGTAAATATTGGTTGAGTTGTGCTGCACCTACTTCTATATTTTGTGCAAAGCTATTGAGTTGTATGATTGTTATAAGGAAAAATATTTGTAAATATCTCATTGTATTTCTTTTGTTTGATGCTACAATGAGATAAATCTACAAAAATTGTGCTACATTATCTATGCAACAACTTGTTTCTTGCTTTTTCTATTCTGAAACTTATCTTTTAGTGTTTCAATGATGTAGTACATAGTTGGCACTACAAACAGTGTAAGCATTAATGAACTTGATAGACCACCAATGATTACCCATGCCATAGACTTTTTAAACTCAGAACCTGGCCCATTTGATAATGCAATTGGTAGCATACCAAATACCATCGCTAATGTGGTCATTAAGATAGGTCTTAATCTTTCTCTTCCTGCTTCTACTAATGATTCTTTTAGAGAAAGTCCTGTACTCTTTAGATGGTTGGTAAAGTCTACTAATAGAATACCATTTTTGGCAACTAAACCCATTAACATGATAAAACCAATGATACCAAAAATACTTAAACTTTCCATAGTAAGTGCTAATGCTAATATTGCACCAATTAACGCAACTGGTATTGAGAATAATACCACAAATGGATATAATGTACTTTCATATAATGCTACCATTACTAAGTACACTAATAAAATTCCAATTCCCATTGCAATTCCTAAGCTACCAAATGAGTCTGCTTGGTTTTTCTCTTCACCTAAGTAATCAATTTTTGTTCCTGCTGGGAAATTAGCTTTTTCAATTTCTTTTTCACATCTACCATTACAGAACCTGTTGGTCTACCTACTGTAGATGCTAGTACTTGTAATGAATTTAGCCTATTATATCTTTCTAATTTTTCTTGTGTGTCTGCTTCTTTTACATCCGCTACATCTCCTAATTTGATGATAGCACCATTTGGTGTTTGTATTGTTGTATTGATAATACTATAAATGTCTTTTTTGTCAGACTTATCGTACATTACATTGATGTCATATTCTTCTCCATCTTCTTTAAATTTAGATTGGTCGCTTCCTCTAAATGCAAGTTGAACTGCATTTCCTACCATTGGAATGCTTAATCCTAATTTTGCAATTTTATCTCTGTTTAATGTGATTTGAACTTCTTTTTTAGATGCTTTAGAGCTGTATTCTACATAATCGGTACCTGGTGTTTTCTTTAAAATATCATGTATGATTTTTGCAGCTTTCCATAACTCATCTTTGTCTGTATTCATTACTACAATTTGTATTTGAGATTGGTTGTTACCTGTGATTTGTGTCGGTTTCATTGAGAATTTTACACCAGGAATACTATCAAATCTATTTCTTAGCATAGTACAAAATTCTTCAGTAGACATGGTTCTTTCTTTTTTGTCTACCAACGATGCTGTGATGTCTGCTTGGTTTGGTGTAGATACGTTTTCTCCCATCATTGTTCCTACTGCACCTACTTTTGTAAATACTTTGTCAGTTTCTGGATAGGATAATATTATATCTTCCATTTTTTTTGCAATCTTATTGGTTTGATATAAGGTTGCTTGTGGTTCTAATTCTACAATAAGGTTAAACTCACCTCTATCTCCATTTCCTGCAAATGAACTACCAATAAATCCTAAGCCTGCTAAGCTGAATACGCCTGCAAATAATAATATTACTCCAATAACTACATATCTTTTGTGTGATAATGCCCAGCTTAGTGCACTTGTATATTTTGAAATAATTCCATCAATAAATTTATCTAGTTTTAGATTGATATTTCCCCATAATGTATTTTCATCTAAATGCTCCAATTTTCCCCAACGTGAAGTTAATAATGGTGTAAGTGTAAATGATACCAATAAACTCATTAATGTAGAAAATACAACTACTAAGGAGAATTCTCTTAGAATGTTACCAATTAATCCACCTGCCATTGCTAATGGCACGAATACCACAACGTCTACTAATGTAATTGCTAATGCTGTAAAGCCAATTTCTGCTCTACCTTCGATAGATGCTTTTAATTTGTCTTTACCCATTTCCATATGTCTGTATACGTTCTCTAAGATTACGATACTATCATCTACTAATATACCTACAACTAATGATAGTGCTAAGAGTGTCATTAGGTTGAGTGAAAAGCCCATTAGATACATCATCATGAATGTTGGTATCATGGCTGATGGTAATGCTACTAATACGAAGAATGAACTTCTAAAACTATGTAAGAAGAATAGCATTACAATTGCAACAATTACAATTGCTAACATTAAATCGTGTTGAACAGATGTAGCTGCTTCTAATGTATATTTTGATTGGTCTACAGCAATCTCATAATTTAATTCTAAATCTGTGTATTGGCTTACAAGTGTGTCTAGCTTCTCTTTTACTAATTTACTAACTTCTACAGCATTGGCATCAGTTTGTTTGTTAATTTCTACACCTAATCCAACTTTTCCATTAATTCTGTTGATTGTTGTTGGTTCTATAGTGCCATCTGAAACTGTTGCAATATCGCTTAGCAAAATCTTGCTACCCATTTTGTTTTCTCTAATTATTAAGTTTCTAAGCTCTGCAACATTTGTAAGTTTTGCATCCAATCTGATGTTATATCTGTTGTCATTGTTTTCAATACTACCAGCAGGAAAGGATAAGTTGCTACTTGAGATAACCTGATATACTTGTCTTTGCTGACATATTGTAAGCGTTTAGTTTTTCATTATCAAGTTTTACAGAAATCTCTCTTTTGCTTCCACCAATTAATGAAATTTGTCCAACGCCTTCTGTATTTAATAAAATTGGTTTTATTGTTTGGTCTACAAAATTATATAATGCAGCATCACTCATATTTTCTGCAAACATGGTTAGTCTGAGTACAGGCAAATCACTAGAACTAAATTTTGATATAGTTGGATTGTCTGCACCATCTGGTAAATCATTTTTATATTGTTGATTTTTCTTTCAACTTCTTGTTGTGCCAAAGTAACATCTACTTTTTGTTTTAGTTGAAGTACAACAATGGATACGTTTTCTTGTGATGTAGATGATACAATATCTAGTCCTTCAACTGTTGATGCTGCATCTTCTATTTTTTTTGTAACACTGCTTTGTACTTCATCTGCTGAGGCACCTCGATATACAGTTTGTACAGAGAGTATTGGAGCTTCAAACTTTGGTAGTAAATTATAGTTGAGTTGATTGTAGCCCATAAACCCTGCAAGTATTAATACTAAGAATAATACTGAGATGAGTAATGGTCTTTTAATGGCTAGTTCGGTAATAGACATGTTATTTTTTATTTAGCATTTACAATTTGAATCTTACTTTTGTTGTCAATATTTATTTGTCCAGAAGTGATTACTTTGTCGCCAACATTTAATCCACTTCTTACAACAATATTTTCTCCAACTTCTTCTCCAATGTCAATTTTCTTAGTAATTACATTATTGCCATTTGCTACGAATACATATGGATTTTTTGTACCTTCTACTAATGCAATTTTAGGTATTTGCATAGCATCAGCTGGTTTTTTGAATGCAAATTTTACTGAAATATATGTGCCTGCTTTGTAGCCAGAATTTGGAATGTGTACTTCTACTCTATAATTGTGATTTTCATCACCTTTTGGACTTATGTATTTTATTACTCCAATAACTTTTTTATCAGGATAAATTGAAGATGTAACTTGTGCACTTTGTCCAACTTTTAAATCATATACATTGTTTTCACTAACAAATACTACTGCTTTTAATGTTGCAATATCCATAATAGTTGCGATTGCAGTACCTGGATTTACAAACTCACCTTCGTTAAGATTTTTTTGTGTTATGATTCCACTGATTGGTGCGTATATATTGTTGTCTGCAATTTG
Organism: Sphingobacteriales bacterium; assembly: GCA_016699615.1. Taxonomy (NCBI): domain Bacteria; kingdom Pseudomonadati; phylum Bacteroidota; class Sphingobacteriia; order Sphingobacteriales; species Sphingobacteriales bacterium. Next base: position 1,752,054 of record CP064984.1, read on the forward strand.
TTGTTTGATATTTTCTTTCTGTATTTTTTGACTTTCTAGATTGTAGTTTATATCCAAAATACTAGTAGCTGGTGCAGCATCACCTTTAATCAAATCTTCAGTTCTTTGTGCATCTGTTTCTAATTTTTTGATGGTGACATCAGTAGATTTTAATGCTATTTCTTTTAATCTAGTATCTACTTTGCCTACCAACTGTCCTTTTGATACATGTTGCCCTATTTCTAAATTTAAAGAAACAATTTTACCTGGACTTACTGCATTGATATTTGCTACTTTATTTTGTTCAAGTATGCCTGGCAATGCATAATCTGTGCTAACTGGAAAATAATTTGCCTCAAATGCAGTAACTGATATTGGAACATTGCTTCTGTCAATTGGCTGTTCGTTTTTATTAATTACCTTTTTGTTTTGTACTAGTTTGTATCCTGCTAGTCCTAATATGGCAAGTACAATAATTCCAATGATAATGTTATTCTTCATGTTATTTATATATATTTAAATTGTTATTTGATTTGTCTAAGTCTAGTTTTGAGCTTAAGTATTTTACTAATGATTGCATATAGTTTGATTCTGCTTCTCTGTATGAAAATTCTGCTGAGATTACTTCAGAATATGCAATGACACCTTTTTGATATTGTGTTGTTGTAACGTCTAATATATTTTTTGCTAGTTCTAGGTTTTGTTTGTTGATGTCTAGGTTTTTTATAGAATTTGAGATGTTTGTATTTGCATTTAACATTTGTAGTTTAAATGCTTCTTGAGTTTGCGCAATATCTAATTTTATATTTTCATTTTTAAGTGACATTTGTTTTAATGTACTTGAGTTTCTCAATCCATCAAAAATTGGGATATTTACTTGCAATCCGATAGATGCTAATTGTGTCCATTTTGTAAATGATTCAGAGAATTTATTTCCAAATGCATTGCCTGCATATTTTGCATAAAATCCTACAGTTGGATAATAACTTGCTTTTTGTCTATTGTAATTAATTTGATTTAAAACAAGACTTTGTTTTAATATTTTAATTTCAATTCTATCATCTGCATCATTAATAGTGTTGCTAAAATCAACTATTTCTTTAGAGTAATTTGTGTCTATCTGTATCATAGAATCTAAAGGCATTCCCATATTGTATTTCAGGTTGTTTAGTGCAACATCTTTGTTGATGCTTAATATCTCTTTATTTGCTAGGATGTTATTTAAGTTTACTTGTATTCTATCCACATCAATTTTTCTAGCTACACCTTTTTCATATTGTAATTTTACAATTGGTAATGTTTTTTCAATTCTTGCTTTACTTTCATTTAGCAACTTCTCATTTTCTTGCAACAAATAGATTTGATAGTATGCTGCAACTGTATTATAAATAACTTCTTCTTCTGATTTAACTATTTTTAGTTTGTTTAATTCTTCATTTGGTTTTAATGCACGTATACCTTCGATATAAGACATGTTAAACAAGGTTTGATCTAATTGGATACCAGCAATAGTGTTGTATTGATTTCCGATTTGAATTCTCTGTTCTGGTGTTCCAGGTCCAAATGTTCCAGCTGGAAGTACGGTAGTTTGTAAGATAAGATTATCATCCCATTTAATTTGTCCGTTTACTTGTGGCAAGTAACCAGAGCGACCTTCATTCTTTTTTGCAATTGCAGATTGAAAATCATTCTTAGACATCTTAATATTGTTGTGATTGTTTAGTGCATATTGCACACATTCACTTATGGTATAAGTGCTTTGTGCTTCAGTATATTGTACTGCAAAAAATAGTGTTGCGAAAAGTACTAATGTTTTTCTCATTTTAATTCTAAAAATTTATTGATTTGATTGATTATTTTTTTGTCTGATGTGTTGGCAATAATTCCATGAAGATGATAGATAAAAAATTCTTTAAATACATTTGAGTATGTGTATGCTTCTTCAGGAAATATTTGCATATCTATGCAATTATCTGTTCCATAAATAAAAAACTTGGCATACATATCAGTATTGATGTCTTTTCTATATATACCTTGTTCTATGCCTTTTTTTAAGTTGTCTTCTATTATTTTTTTTGTAAAATTTTCTTTGTGTTTAGTTATCAACTGCCATGATTCTGGATAGAATTTCATCAAATCATGTACTACAGAAATTTTATATCTACCAATTGATACAAAGATTTGAGTGCCAATTTTTAGCATTTCATCCAAAGCATCATTTGAGTTTTTTTGAAGTTGTAAAATTTCTTCTTCTTTTCTACTAATATCAAACAATAGGCATTTGTGTATCAAATCAGCTTTATTGTCTATTGTTTTGTATAATGTTTTTTTTGAGATACCTAATTCTCTTGCCAAATCATCCATAGTGGTATTTCTAATACCTACATTGATAAACAAATATTCTGCTTTACAAAAGATTTGTTCAATTAGTGTATCTTTATTTTGCTGTATGTCTTTGGTATGTAGTTGCATAATAACACTGCAAAGATACACATGCAAAAACTTTGGAAACTACACAAGTGTTTAAAGTTTCCTATAATTTAATGTTAAGGAATTGGTGTAGTATATTAAGCAATATTTTCTTTTTCCAATAGAGAATTAAAATTATTTACCAAAGGTTTGATAAGATTATCTACTTGTGATTTTAAAATACTTTTTGGCATCAAAGCAAATGGCCCTAGTTTTACATCTATGATGAGTCCACATTTGCAATAGCCATCAAATGCCTCTACTGTCACATCTACTTTAGGATAGAATGGTGGCATAAGGCATCTAGATCTTAATTTTTTAAATGGATGATATTCTATTACTTCGTAATTAATATTTAATGGAATGCCGAGAAATATTTCTTTCTCTTGATATTTGCTTCCTACCCAACCTTCTTTAAAGTCTGTAAAGTAACATTTTTCCATAAATGGTACCCAGTCTGGTCTTCGATCAATTTCAGTAATTAGTTTCCAAGCAGCTTCTTTTGTACATTTTACATCACTATAGTATTCAAATATCATATTTAAAATTTTTGCTAAAAATAATTTTTAATTAGGAATTGCTACTTTACATTTGTTAGTTTCTACTTCTAATTGTTGCAAAAAGTTTATTTTTTTGTCGTAGAGTTACTAATGGTTCTAGTTCAGGTGTGAATTTGTCGCTTATTTCTACTGTATATTTTTTTAGAATCATGGTTAATGCGATTTGCATTTCTTGTATTGCAAAATTGTTGCCTATACATAATCTTGGTCCACCACCAAACGGAAAATAAGCATACTTATGTTTGTCTTTTATATTTTCTGGTAAAAATCTTTCTGGTATAAATTCATCAGGATTTTCCCAAATATTTGCATCATGGTGTACAAGGTAAATTGGCATAATGACATTCTCATCTTTAGAAATTTTATGACCTAAAATATCATCATCATGTATAGCTCTTCTGCCTACAATCCAAGCTGGCGGAAAAATTCGCATACTTTCATCTATAACTAATTTTAGATAAGTCATTTTTCGTAGAACCTCTGGTTTTACATCATCATCTGTTTTTATGTTATTGTCAATTTCTTGGAGTAAAACTTTTAACTTGTCTGGGTTTTTGTACAACAAATAGAATGTCCAAGCTAAAGCAATATTTGTAGTTTCGTGCCCAGCTACAAATATGGTTAATATCTCATCTCTTAGTTGTTTGTCATTCATTTGCTCGTTAGTTTCTTCATCCACAGCATCCATAAACATAGAAAGCAAGTCTTCCTGTTTTACGTCTTCAGCTCTTCTTCTTTGTATGATGTCATAGAATAATGCATCCATTTCTTCTACTGTCTTTTGCTCTGCAATATTTTTCGCTGTAGGCACCCAATCTGGAAATCGAATTGGATTTTCTATCCTATCTGATATAAATTCACTGCCTTTAGAAACTAATTCGTACACTTTATCTTTTGTGCTTTGCACTTCATTATAGAATAAGGTTCTGTTTACAATGTTTAATGTAAGTGTGTATAATACATCATTAAAATTTATTTCTTCATCTTTGTTGGCATATTTTTGTAAATCGTTTATTGTAGATTTTGTTTCTTCAATCATGTTCTGAAACATTAAATCTAATTTTTGTTTGTGAAAAGCTGGCTGTGCTAAGCGTCTTTGTTTTTTCCAAAATTCGCCTTCTGATGTAAGTAAACCATTGCCCAAAAATAATTTTATAATATCATAGGCAAAACTTTTGTTGTAGTTTTTATTATTATCAACTAGTATATGCTTAATGCCTTCTGGATGCGAGCAAACAAGTATTTTTCTGTCTATGACTTGAAATTTAAAAAAGTATCCAAACTTATCTTTATTTTCTTTTAAGAAATCAATTTTTATCTCTCGTTTTTTTAGAAGTATATCAAATATTGAGATATTTACTTTAGGTGTAGTTTGCATAAAGATATTTTAAATTATGATGTTTGTTTATCTTTGAGAATCTAAAACTAATTAAAATATTTTTATTACTGAATATGTTAGCAAAAAGACTTCTTAATATTTTTAAAAAATGCATATTATATTTCTTTGCAATTAGTATTGCATCAACAATCATCTTTCGTTTTGTGCCTATTCCTTGTACACCATTGATGATATTGAGAACAATTGAATATGCATTTAATGGAGATTTTATAGGCATACATTATCAATGGAGGTCAAAAGATGAAATTTCTGACTATATGAGACAAGCTGTAGTTGCTGCAGAAGACCAAAAATTCTTTGAGCATAATGGTTTTGATATTGAGGCAATAAAAAAAGCCATAAAACATAATAAAAACTCTACAACCAAGCTAAAAGGCGGAAGTACCATTAGCCAACAATGTGCTAAAAATGTATTTCTTTGGCAAGGAAGAAATTGGATTCGTAAAGGTCTTGAGGTTTATTTTACTATTTTAATAGAATTGTTTTGGAGCAAGGAACGCATTTTAGAAGTATATCTAAATGTAATTGAAATGGGAATTGGTGTATATGGTACAGAATCTGCAGCACATTATTACTATAAAAAAGATGCTATACAATTATCAAAATCTGAGTCAGCACTTCTGGCATCAATTTTGCCTAATCCAAGAAAGTGGGATCCAAAAAATCCAAGTTCTTATATCAACAGAAGGAAAAATTGGATTTTGAGGCAAATGAACAATTTATACTAATAAATAAGGATTGACAAAAACAAAGAATTTGAATAATTTTCAAAATTAAATGTATATACAAATAAAATGAAACATAAAAAACCCTTCTTATTTTTCATAGTGTTTTCAATACTAGGTATTGTACATGGTGGCAACATTGTTTTGTGCAAGAGCACAAAATATGGAATTCCAAAAGAGAGTATACAAGTTTGGAACTTAGAATACAACAAGAAAATCTGTGTGTTTTATCAGCATGACTATATCTATAATTCAAACACACAATATAGAATTTCTATTAGTAAGCAGACAAATGGTGTATATATTCGTACAGAAAATAAATATTTTCCTGTACAAAAAGGACAAAAAACATCTATAGTTTATTTAGATATTAAAGAAGCTGGAAATTATATTATCTCAATTATTGATGAAAAAGGTTTTATTACCAGCGAGCAGAATTATACAGTGATATAAATTGTATTTTGGTAGTAAGAATATTTTATTATCTTAGACACATATATTACTTTAAGTTTGCATGTCTATATTTGATGCGTCTATATTTTATGTAAGAGTAAGAACACACCTCAAGTTTGTGTACTTGATGTGCATTAAGCATTTCAGTATTAAAAATTTTATTATTGGGTTATTGTATGCAATTATTATTGGCATAATAGTGCCAATTGTAAATATAATTTTCAGAATATTGGATGAGATTCTATTTCCAAATTACAGAGACATAGAAATCAAACAGCCAGTATTTATTATCAGCAATCCAAGAAGTGGAACTACATTTCTACATAGATTGATGTGTATGGATGATCAGAAATTTGTATATATTTTATTATATCATACAATTATTCCATCCATTACTTTTTTTAAAATTATTGGTTTCTTTGGTGCCATTGATAGAAAAATAGGTAGACCAATGCGCAAGACTGTAGATTTTATAGATAGCAAAATGTTTGGTGCTTGGGAAGATATTCATGCAACAAGTTTTAATAAATCTGAAGAAGACGAAGGATTACATTTCGTCTCTGGTATTTCTCCAAGTATTGGGTTAGTTACACCATTTCTAAAAAATTTTGAAGAACTATTTATTCCAGATAAACTGAGCAAAAGAGAAGTAGTTAGTATACAAAAATATTATAAAGCAACAATACAAAGGTGGATGTATGCATTAGGCGCAGATAAAGTTTTTTTGTGTAAAACTGTGATGAGTACAGGTCGTTTGGAAATATTGAAAAATATTTTCCCAGATGTAAAAATAATTTTTCTAATCAGAAATCCATACGAAGCAATACCATCATTTACAAGCATGTTTGCAGAACCATGGAAATCATTATATCCAAATATTAATGAAAATTCTGAAGCATACAGAGAATGGGGAAATTTAGGTACTGCATACTATCAATATTTTTATGAAGAAAAAAATAAGTTTAAGAAAGAAAACTTTGTAACCATACCTTATTTAGATTTAGTGAATAATACTAAGGCTGTAGTGATGAAAATATATCAGCAATTGGAATTAGATATGAGTGAAGATTTTCTAAATAAACTAAATCTTGAAACACAAAAATCAAGAGCATATAGTAGCAAACATACTTACTCTTTAGAGCAATATGGTTTTGATAAACAAAAAATATATAAAGATTTGTCTTTTATTTTTGATGAATTAAAGATAGAAGCCTAACCTCTGATTCTGTCTAAAAAACTATTTAGTAATTCTAGTTCTTTAGTATCAAACATACCAAATGTATTAGTTACTTCTACAATTATTGTATCATCTATGATTTTTAACAATTCTAGTCCACTATCATTGATGCATATATCAATATGTCTTCTGTCATCTCTATTTTGGTTGTATTTAACTAACTTCTTGGTTGCTAGTTTTGCTATTAATCTTGTTGCGTTAGATTGTTTATCTATCATCCTTTCTGTAATATAAGCTAGATTAGCACATTTTGGATGTATTCCTCTTAATATCCTAAGAACATTATATTGTTGTGGCGATAAATCATATTGCTTAAAAAATATTTTGCTTTTGTATTCTATGTATGCTGATGTATATAAAAAATTGACTTGAGTTTTCGTGAACTCACTAATAGGTTTGGTCTGCTTTATTTCATCTTCTATTTTCATAAGAAATTATGGGTAAAATAAAGATATAAAAAAAAAGCCACCAAAAATGGTGGCTTTTTCTTATAATTTTGTTAAAAGTTTATTATGGTTGTGTTGGATTATTTAGTGGCGAAGGTGCTGTTGGTGCTGTAGTAGGTGTCGTTGTTGGCGTAGTTACAGGTGTTGTTTTTGCTGCTTCCTCCGTTTGTGTTTTTATTTTATTGTTTTGGCTGGTTTTTGGCAATGTAGCAACAGTAAGTATGCATAAAAGCAATAAAACAACTGCTCCACCCCAAGTTCCTTTTTCTAGAATATCGCCAGCTCTTTGTACACCAATTACATTTGATGCAGCTCCAGTAAATCCGCCAGCCATTCCATTTCCCTTAGGATTTTGGACAATTACAATAAGTACGATAATGATACTTACTAATATGATTAAAATAGATAGAAATGTGAACATTTTATATTAATTTTTTTATTTTTTCAATTTGGGTAGCAAATTTACTACTTTTTTCTGGATATTTTAATATTAATTTTTCGTACACCTGAATGGCTTTATCATATTTCTCTTGCTTTGTAAAAATTATTGCCAAAGTTTCTGTTGCCAATTCATTTTTAAAAGAAATACTTTCATCAGCCAGCTTGTTTACATTCTCATCAATTTCATCCAAAGTATCTGTTTCGCCTTCCAAAATATTTTGGGTATATTCTTTCTTATTCTCTTGAATAAATTGATTTTCGTAAGATGTTGTTGTGCCAAGAATTGGACTCGTGCTTAGAATATTTTTCTCAAAATTGTGGTCTACAATATTCAACCACTCTAAAAATGTGTGCATTTCTTCTTTTTTAGAAGTTACATCATCATTATTTAGAATTGGCAATTGCTCAGTTATTGTATTTATTTCCGCTGTTAGTTTTGGCGTTTCTTCTATCGTTATTTGCGCTAGTTCAGATTCTTGGATACTTTCTTCATCATCTACTATTGTATTATTGTTCTCTATTACAGTATTTTCTTCTATAGCAAGTTTAATTTCTTCTGAAGTTATCTGTTCTGCTAAATTTCCAACAACATCACTCGTTGTAGGTACTATGTCTGTTGTATTTTTTTGTACTAATTCAATTTCATGCTCAGCGTTTATGTTCACTTGCTCATTATCAATTGTATAAAGTTGTTTTCTACTTTGTTTAATTTGTTGTATTTCTTCTAAAATCTGGTCGGCAACACTTTTTCCTGTATCATTATCATCATTATCTACTAAATTATTAGTATTAGATGTATTGATTTCTTGGTCAATACTAATATGTTGAATTATATTTGAATTGTCATCTGTTTTCTTGATGTCAATTGCAGAATTATCATTATTGGATACAAAATCCACATTCGGAATGTACAAATCAACTTCTGGTTCTAATATAATTGTTGGTTTTGGCTCAGTTGCTACAACTTCATCTATAATAAGTTCTTCATTTATCGAATCAACCAATTTAGTTTTAGAATTAATAGATTCACTAATGGAAATAATTTGACTTTCCTGTCGCCTTTCTTTTTTTAGTTGTTCAATTTCTTGAAGTATAATGTCAGCAATAGACAGTTTATTTTCAGTAGGCGTTGGTATTGCTGTTGATAGTTTTTTTTCTACAACAATGTTTTCTTCAATTGTCGTATTTTTAGATTCTATTAATACTAATGGTTCTTCAGTAGTTGTAATCGTATGTGTAATTTCATCTTCTTTATTAGCTATGTTGTCAATTTGTGCTAAAATATTATCTGACTCATTGTTTGCATCAGTTCTATTTGCTTCAACTATTGATGATTTAATATCTGTATCAGTACTATTTACTTCTATTGATGTTTCTTTGTTTGAGTAATCTAGTTGATACAAAATATGTCTATTTACTAAATAGAAACTTGTTTGTGCTAGTTGCGCATCATTTTTATTTTTTTTGTACTTCTCAAGTCTGAAAAGCGCCACTGTCGGATGCAATTGAATCAGCTTATCTAACTCATGCTCGCTAACATCAGCAAGCAATTTTGGATTTTGGATAATATTTGACAATTGAAATTGCATCACCAGTTTGAGAATGATTTATTAAATATTTGTTGCACTATTCTGTCGTATATAGTATTTATTAAGTTACTTTCTATGATGCTAAAATTATCTTGAGCAGAATAGTTTTCGCCATCTCTAAAGTTTTGTGTATAAGATTTCTTATCATCTTGTTTGTTTACACATTCTACTTTTACACTAATATTTAGTCTGTTTTGTGCCAATGTTTGAGTATTGGTAATAGCTATTGGCTCAATATTGTATTCAATAATAGTACAAGTATATTCTATGTCGCCATCTTGTCTTATCAGTGCCATTCTTGTTTCTCTAATAAATTTTTCTTTCAATTTATCTGTAAACAAGGGTGCAGCATTTGCATTCTGAAATGTTGCCACATTACTTGTCGGATTAATGGTAAATGTTTTTAAATTTGGGTCTACACTTGCATCCGAAAAACGATATATTTTACATGATGAAACAAAGATACTTAGAATAGTAAATAGTATAATATAGATTATATTGTATGAGCATCTAATGCTGAGAATTGGATATTTGGCAATAATTTTATTTCTCCAATTCATATTCTTTAATTTTTCTGTATAATGTTCTTTCAGAAATACCCAAATCCAATGCAAGATCTTTTCTTTTGTTTTTGTGTTTTTCTAAAGCTCTAACAATCATATTTTTCTCCATTTCTGCTAAGGAATAATTTTGGTCAATATGCTCACCTACTTCATATTGCTCAGGTTGCTTTATGATGATGGTAGATGTAGGATTGTTTGCCTTGTTATCTATATTTGGTTCAGAATAAGATGCTGATTTGTCCATCAATATTTTTTCATTATTATCCAGCATCACATCACTAAAATCAATATTAGATTGTTGGGCTTGCCCATTAGTAGCATTCCATACAAATCTTTTCAATTCATTCAAGTCATTTTTGATATCAAAAATCATTTTGTACAAAATCTCTCTGTCTGACAATGAAGTGCCATCTTGTTGTTTAGAAATTACAGGAAGCGTATTTAATTCATTATTAGGTAAAAAATGAATAATTTCTTCCCTATTTACATTTCTACTTTTAGATAAAATAGATATTTGTTCTGCAATATTTTTCAATTCGCGTACATTGCCCGGAAATCTATAATTCACCAATGTCTGTATTGCTTCTTCATCAAGATGTATGGCAGGCATTCTATATTTTTCAGCAATATCTGATGCAAATTTTCTAAATAAAATAGGAATATCATCCTTTCTTTCTCTCAATGCAGGCACAAGAATCGGAACAGTATTCAGCCTATAATACAAATCTTCTCTAAATTTTCCAGCTCTTACCAATTTTGGCAAATCTACATTTGTGGCTGCTATTACTCTTACATCAGTTTTTTGTACCACAGAAGAACCTACTTTTATAAATTCTCCACTTTCTAATAGTCTTAATAATCTTGCTTGTGTGCCTATAGGCATTTCACCAATTTCATCTAAAAAGATAGTACCACCATTTACAGTTTCAAAATATCCTTTTCTTTTATCATGCGCGCCTGTAAATGCACCTTTCTCATGTCCAAATAGCTCAGAATCTATTGTGCCTTCTGGTATTGCACCACAATTTACAGCAATAAAATGTTCATGTTTTCTAGAAGATAACTGATGAATGATTTGTGAAAATACTTCCTTGCCAACACCACTTTCTCCAGTTATTAAAACAGACAAATTAGTAGGAGCTACGCGTATAGCAATATCTAATGCAGTATTTAAGGATACTGAGTTGCCAATAATTCCAAATCTTAGTTTTATACTTTGTAAATCTGCCAAAATAATTATTTAGATACAAAAATAAATAAATATATAGTGCAAAACGAATTTTATTGCTTTGATTTTAAAACTAAACGCCAATTATTTCTAAAAAAATACCCAAGTAAAATATAGATTTTGTAGTCAATTCTTATATTTTACTATCAAATTCATTCCTTTTTGTGTAGATGGTAAAATACAATGTACAAATTTTAATGGAAAAATCCATATATATTTACTCGTTTCAAACAGTGTATCACAAGTTTATCATCCAAAAAAATACCACCAAGAAGAATGAAAATCAAACGATTTCCTCAAAAAATAAAAAACGTTCAAGCATCAGCACTCAGCTGACTGCAATGGCATCAGAAAATAACATCATGAAAATAAGTAAATACAATATTTGTACCAAGCCAAAGAAGGTAAATTACACTACACATATTTAATTATTACAATGATATAAATAAGACTATCTATAAGGTTTTGTTTTTTTCTTTCATTGCCTTAATATCATTCAAAGCAGTAAATAATTCAGAATTTATTCTAAAATCTTTTTTCCACCATCCAATAAAAGCTGAAATTATTATTAATTCGAAAATTCCAACAGCAAAATAGCTATCGCCACCAATTAATGATGTTATTCCTATACCACTACCAATTAATGATATTAAAAATATTGCAACTTTTATCTTACTAATTGGTCGTTGTCCATCAACTTTCCCATTTCTTCCATTTACAATAAATCTGTAAGCAGTGTCATTATATCTATAGGCGCTTATCCAAATTGGAAATAAGGCATGCTTAAAAGTTATATCTCGATAAACTGGATTCATCTCTGTAATTCGCTGTCTGTCTCCACCAATATCCTCGCGAATTGTTGCTCTTATTTCTGCTTCCATAATTTGTTTAGCGATAGGTAAGCCATCTTTTACATCAATTTGATAACATTCAGTTTGAAATCCACTCAAATATGCTTCATTAAAAGCTTGTAGGTTGTTACTATCCCAAGGCTCAAGTCTACGTGTGTTTTCTTGTGGCAATGAATGACTTGCTAATACACATATATCATCAAATATATTAGAGACACGACCAGAAACGTCTGTCCATCTTGTTTTTGTAGTTGTATTTCCTTTAGAATCTCTTGTCTCATAATCATCGCCACGTTCACCTTGGTATGTACAGGATGATTTTGCATCATAAGTCCAATATGGCATATATAAACCATTTATTTTTTCAGAAATAGCGCTTCGTTTTACAATATCATTAGGTGCAAACCATAGCGATTTCAGCCATTTATCAAAAGCTTCGTTAGCCTTATTTTGTTCAATTTTAAATGGTAATATGTATTTTGGTTTTATAATAGTTGATGTTGTACCATCTTTAATAACCAATGGAGATGCGCAAAAAACACAATTGTCAGATATGATATTTGGTTTTAATGTAGTATTTGCGCCACAATTATTGCATTTTACAGTTGAGATAGTTTGTTTCTCTTCAGTATTAATTTGGTTGGCAATAAATTGCTCAAAATCAATTTCTTCAACTTTAAAAGAAGTATTGTCTTTAATAGTAATTTCATTCTGAGCACCACAATATTTACAAACTAATTTTTGAGCACCTGGTGCAAAATGCAATAAAGCACCACAATCTTTGCAATTTAATTCATGACTAATATCTTTAATATTATCATCTACATAAAAATCACTCATTGTTTTTCATTTTAAGTAATACCATGCTGAAGATTATATACTAATCTTCAGCATGGATATGGTTTATTTTAAGAAATTATAATTGTGGTGGAGCAATTGGAGGTGGAACAGAATTAAGAATTGCAGACAATTCTGTTACTGTAGATGCTGTTGCCCAAGCTGCCATT